>NZ_ATXQ01000007.1 GCF_000421765.1 Denitrificimonas caeni DSM 24390
TAAAGTTAATTCAGTTTGCTGAAAGCGCAACGCCAATGATGCACCAGAACCTGCTGCTGGCGTGCTTATTGATTGAGCCTGCACCTGAATAAAAGCAGACTCAGGATGAGTGCTTAATAACTCACTGCGGCGCTTGCTAAAATACTTAGGATTGAGCTTAAGCGCAGCGCAAAACTCGACCTGGGTTTGCCCGCTGTGCTCAAAAGCTTCGATTAACTCTAACCACTGCGCTGTGTTGCGATATTGACGGCTCATACATCACCTCGTTTATTAAAACGGGTAAGCTATGGCATCAGAAAAGCGTTGGCTATGTGGGGTTGTTGTTACGCTTACGCTTAACCCTCTAGCAGTGAGAGCAAAAAATGGGCAACAAGCACCCTAAAAAGCAAAAACCCTTGAAAATCACTAGGATAATCAAGGGCTTAGGTGTTTCTTTTTGGTGGGCCGGGGTAATCTGAACAGAGCTTTCAAGCTATTGATTAATAAAGAATTTAATCGGTTCAAGTTTAGCTTGGAATACTTTTTGGTGTCCGAAATATCTGATTTTGCTTTCAACTGATAAAAATGACGCGCCTAAATCCAAATTTCAGATGTACTTTGATGGTACGAAGAGAACGGCCAAACTGCAGTTAAAGGCGCAACAGTAATCATTTGCTAGCGATGAAGCACTGCATTTTAATTTACCTGCTAAAGCCACAAGCATTAAAAATGCGGCACTTGGTAGCAGTACCATTTCAGCAGTATTCATTTTCCGCAAATTATTTTTAGAAAATCACTGAATAATTATCAATCGCATAAAAGCATTCTACCTTCTGCACGGTGACGCAACCTAAAAACATGTAATTGAGTTTTTATGGTGACCGCGCCAAGCATGTGGATTTGAACTGAGGACCGCTTGTTTGATGCAATATGTACGCAATGACAGAGAGCTACATCGGTAATCCACGCGAAAAATAGCAGTTCTCGTAAGTAGAATAACTAGTCCAGCCTATTTTTTGTCTTGAATGGTTCTGAGAATTGTAGAATTAGAAAATTAACAACCGACAATATTATCGCTATCTCATAACGCCCATAAGCCACTGAAATGCCGATAGCAGCTGTATTCCATAAACTCGCTGCCGTCGCAGTACCTTTTACTGTATTTTCACCTTTAAAAATAGCACCACCACCGATAAAGCCCATGCCCGTAATAATAGCGTACATGATTCTCGCCTCAGGCTGCGAACCGTGATAAATATCTACAGCGACTAGCATGAAAGCACACGATGCAATACCTACCAATGGAAAGGTTCTGAGCCCTGCACCCTTATCTTTCATCTCACGGTTGAGAGCAATCGGTAGTGAAAGTATGAAAGCAATTCCTAATTGAAAAAGATGATATCCCATCAATTTCAAGCTCAAGTCGAATTCAAACATTGCTGTACGCTCTGTAAAAGGGAGTTAGTAAGTTAGGCTGGTTTTGCGCTGAAGCCAACCTCATCACCCAGCTAATAAAACTCAGTAAATATTGCTAAAGAATGATGATTGCTGGCTTATGCCTTATGAGTTCAAATCTTATAAACACACATGTATGAATAGGCTTTAATTCACAGAAGATGATTTATTACCGCGTAATTTACCAATAAGGCTAACAAAAGCCACGACGATAACACCGACGATTAAACCTACTAAAGCATTTAAGAGCATGGTGGTTATGTCTTCAAACACTCCTGTCAGGTGCGCTAAGTCTTCAACTTCATGATGTAAAAAATCAATTCCATGCACTAAGATTCCGCCGCCAACTAGAAACATCGCTAACGTCCCAGCAATAGATAAAAACTTCATCAGCTTTGGTGCCGCAGACAATAAAAACCCGCCTATTTTCTGCTTAGCATTACCCGTCTGCTTCATTAGGTATAAACCTAAATCATCCATTTTGACGATACCCGCTACCAAGCCATAAACGCCTACGGTGATAGCAATGGCAATAATGGAAAGCACTAAGCTTTTTTCTAGAAGAGTCGCTCCAATTGCTGAGCCTAGCGCAATGACAATGATCTCTGCCGACAGGATAAAATCTGTACGCACCGCGCCTTTGATTTTATCCTTTTCAAAAGCAACCAAATCAACTGTTTCATCAGCATTGGCGCGTAGGCGCGCGATTTGCTCTTCATCATGAGACAAAAGATGCGGCCAGAATTTATGAATTATTTTTTCAGCACCCTCATAAGCCAAATAGAGACCGCCGCACATTAATAAGAAGGTGACTAAAGGTGGGTAAATGGCACTGATGAGCAGTGCTGATGGCACTAAAATAAGTTTATTAACGAATGACCCTTTAGCGACTGCCCAAACCACAGGCAGCTCACGGTCTGCTTTAACACCGGAAACTTGCTCAGCATTGAGCGCTAAATCATCACCCAATACTCCCGCAGTTTTTTTAGCGGCAACCTTAGTCATGAGTGAAACATCGTCTAATATCAGACTGATATCATCAAGTAAGGTTAGTAAACTGGCACCTGCCATGTACGCTCCTTAGCGTCTATTTGCATAAATGTATTGATACGCTTGCTTAGCAAAGGTTTCAGTATGAGCGGACTTAAATGTTAAGTGATAATATTTTTAGCTTCTTGCTTACGGTGCTTAAGTGATGCAAGTAAAGCCCAGCCAATGAAAGCGATACCAATAAGACCAGTCACCAATTCTGGCACATGGAATCTCATCGATAACAGCATAATAATAGCTAATGCACCAATCGCATAATGCGCACCGTGCTCAAGGTAGATAAACTCATCAAGTGTGCCTTTTTCCACCAAAAATATGGTCATAGAACGCACGAACATAGCACCAATCGCTAGCCCTAGCATGATAATGATGACGTCATTAGTGATTGCAAATGCACCAATCACACCATCAAAACTGAATGAAGCATCTAGCACTTCAAGATATAGGAAACCGGCGATACCACCTTTCAAAATGGCACTTCCTGCTGCTGTACTAGTGCCATTACTTTCAAGCATACCCGATACGATTTGCACGCCTAAGTAGATTAAGACACCCCAAATGCCTGCAATCAATACCGCAGGAGCCTGTACTTCAGTCACCCATGTTAGGGATAACATTAAGATTGCGAGCGCCACAAATACACTCATAGCGTTTACTTGACCGAGTTTTGCCAAGCGGCTTTCAAGCCAATCAAACCAATGCACTTCTTTTTCATCAAATAAGAAGTTTAAGAACACTAACAGTAAGAACATACCACCGAAGGCTGAAATCTCAGCATGATGCTCTAAAAGTTTTGTCGAGTATTCTTTGGGATCATTTAATGCCAAGTTAACCACTTCCATCATGCCGAGGTCTGCGGTAACCGCAACAATAACAATTGGGAAGACTAAACGCATACCAAATACAGCGATTAAGATACCAACGGTTAAGAAGATCATTTTCCAAAATTTGTCCCAGTTTTTGAGCACTGAGGCGTTAACCACCGCGTTATCAAACGATAGCGAGATTTCCATGACGGCCAAAATAGCGGTAATCGATAGCGCAGATATCATCCCGCCCATACCACTGTGTGAATATCCCCACCACGCTGCCACCATTAAGGCGATAGCGGTAAAGATAAAATCCAAATAAAAATGTCTCATGGCTATCCTGTCTGATTGCGTAAGGCTAATGTCGGTTTACTATCGGCTCTCACTATAAAAGGGTGAGCCAGAGCAAAGGTTATGCACGACGACGGATCACCAATCGCTGGTGTAGTCTGCGCGATACAATATGCTAATCATCTACATTCGCCGCTAGGGCACTCAACTGCTGTTTAAGCGCTTAATTTTAAGAGTGATGCGCTATTGCTTGTGCTTCCAACTCCGCTTTTAGTGCAGGTGCAAGCTGCAGTTGACGTGCAAGTTCGTCAAGGTAGGCTCGCTCCATATAGCTTTCCTCATCGACTACAAGAATGCTGGCGAGGTACATCTCAGCTGCAATTTCCGGGGTCTTCGCTGCTAAAGCTAGGTCAGCTGGATCGAGAGGTTTGCGCAACTCTTGTTGGAACCATAATTGTAGCTGCGGCTCGTTGGTGAGCTTGGCGATTGCATCATCAATAAGCTGCCGCTCGCGCTCATCAATGTGACCGTCCGCCTTGGCTGCACAAATAAGTGCGCGAAGAATAGCTTGGCTATGCTCTTCCATGACTGCTGGGGACACACGATCCACTGTCTGCGGTTGATGTTGTGTATAAGGTGCGCTGGGCTGTCCCTGACCCCGATTTTGATTGTTATTTTGCCAGTTACTATAAGCTTTATAGGCCACGACACCCAGCGCTGCTAAGCCACCATAAGTAATAACATTGCCACCTACCTTGCGTGCCTTTTTACTGGACATCAGTAAGCTGATAATACCGCCACCCAAAGCACCACCACCAATACTGCCAAGCAGACCATTGAGTGCTGTATTGGGCTCGTTTGGAGCTGCTGGATTTGTCTGATTGGATTGTGCTGTATTCTGCCCTTGCAGTAATTCTTTACCTGAGTTGAGAAGCTGATCGAGCAAGCTGCGAGTATTCATCTATGTCTCCATTGCAAATGATGGTTGATCCGAACTTATTGACAGGATAGTGGTTAACTGGTTCTAAATGCTGAAACTTTTTAGTGATACAGCTAGGCTTGCCTGACCTTTACGGCGGTTGCAGACTCTGAGCGCAACACCTAGTGCTTTTGCTCTTCATTAATATTAGCTGATAATACTACATCGGTTATCACTTCAATTGGACAGCGAAAATCAAAGCGTTTTCGTGGTCGGATATTGAGCTGATAGGCTATCGCATCTAGGTCAGTCTGAGAGTGAGCCGACAAGTCTGTGCCCTTAGGTAAATACTGCCGAATCAAACCGTTGATATTTTCATTGCTGCCGCGCTGCCAAGGGCTGTGCGGGTCACAGAAGTAAATGGCTACGCCTGTTTTTTGAGTGATCTGAGCATGGTGCGTCATTTCCCTTCCTTGGTCATAAGTCATGCTCTTACGCAGTGGTAAATCCATTCGGTTTAAGGCTGTGCTGAAGCCTTCAACTGCTGAGGTCGCAGTAGCATCATTCATCTTAACCAGCATCAGGTAACCACTACTGCGCTCAACGAGCGTGCCTACTGCAGAAGCATTATTTTTCCCTTTAATCAAATCACCCTCCCAGTGCCCTGGAACCAAGCGGTCTTCGACTTCAGGGGGACGTACATGAATGCTGACCATATCGGGGATCTGGTTACGACGATCAACACCACCTGTACGTGGCTTGCGAGTGCTTTTGCCTTGACGCAAACAAATGATCAGCTCTTTACGCAGCTCACCCACAGGCAGCGCGTAGATGGCATTATAAATGGTCTCGCGGCACACGTAACGGTCTTTGACGTTGGTTGTATTCATGTTGCGTAAATGACCTGCAATTTGCTCGGGAGAAAACTTATCCTGAAGCATTTCGATAACAATCTCAAACAGCTCTTCTCCAGGCACCAGCTTTTTACTGGGCCTACAGACCTGCCTTTTACGGCATCTTATTTGCTGTGCTGTTTGCGCCGTATATTCGCTATTTACGGAGTTTCTTTTTATTTCACGACTGATCGTTGAAGGGCTTCGCTTGAGTTTTTTAGCGATGCCTCGTTGACTGATGCCCATGCTCAAACTCACTTGGATCACGGCACGTTCTTCGATAGATAATTCAGTATACTGTTGCATTCCAACACCTTAGCTTATTTATCGGCTAGGTGTTGCACTCAGAATTGGCGGCCAAGCTATTTTTGTATTAATTATGAAAGTTACTTAATGCTTTATCGGAACGGATAGCATTAATTGAAAATTAGATATTTAATCCTGCTCTGATAGCAATATCATCAACCTTCACTTTGGCGACAACTACCCAATACCGTATAGCGAACGGCGTGTAAATCACCTTGAGAATCTTCGAAGCTCATTATTTTCTTGTAGTTTCCACAAGTTTTAATTTCTTTCGTTGCGTGTATAAGTTTTTTTACATCAATCGGCATTCCATATTTATAATCTACAATTTCCGGTACTGATTTATTATTACTCGCAGCATACTTTTGTGTGATTTCAATATTTTTTTGTTGATTTTTTTGAGTAAGATTATCAATTGATGAGCTTGCAAAAGCCAATTGCGTTGAGCTTAGAAAAATAATTGCTACTAACAGTTTTCTTGTATTCATAACGACCTCCAGTAATTGTGAGTTAATTATACGTTATGAATACTGTCTCGATCATGACTCTAACATTACATTTCGGTCATAAGAGGGCGGTTGCAGACTCTGAGTGCAACACCCTATTGAATTGACCCAAGCATCTTTTGTTCTGACAAGACTACATCAGTAATAACCTCGATAGGACAACGGTAATTAAATCGTTGTCGAGGTCGAATATTAAGCTCATACGCTATCGCATCTAACTGCTCTTGGGTGTACCCCGACAGATCTGTGCCCTTGGGAAGATACTGGCGAATCAAACCGTTAATATTCTCATTGCTCCCGCGCTGCCAAGGGCTATGCGGGTCACAAAAGTAAATAGCAGTGCCGGTCTTCTGCGTGATTTCAGCATGGCGAGTCATCTCACGACCTTGATCATAAGTTAAGCTCTTTTTCAGCTCTGCAGGCATACGATTCAGAGCAGCGCTAAAGCCGTTAACCGCTGAAGTCGCCGTAGCATCAGCCATTCGGGCTAAAATAAGGTAACCACTGGTTCGCTCAACCAGCGTGCCCACAGCTGAACCATTGGCTTTACCCTTAATTAAATCGCCTTCCCAATGCCCTGGCATCAATCGATCTTCAATTTCAGGCGGACGCAGATGAATACTGACCATGTCAGGTATTTGGCCGCGGCGATCCACACCACCTGAACGGGGTCTGCGCGTTGTTTTTCCTTGTCGAAGACAGATGATCAGTTCTTTACGTAGCTCACCCACAGGCAAGGCATAGATAGCGCTGTAGATGGTTTCTCGACAGACGTAAGTACGTTCATATCCGGGTATGTTCATCGTGCGCAGTTTACCTGCTATCTGTTGAGGAGAAAACTTATGCCTGAGCATATAAGCAACAAGCTCAAACAACTCACTATCAAACTCAAGCTTCTTTTTTGGTCGACACAACAAACGATTTCTGCACCGCGACTGCTGTGCTTGAGGAGCAATATACTGCCCTGCAGAATTGCTATTACGCTTTATTTCTCTGCTAATTGTTGATGGTGAGCGCTTTATCAATCGTGCGATGGCACGCAAACTAAGGCTATGGCTTAAGCCAATTTGCAGTGTGGCACGCTCTTCAATACTGAGTTCTGTATAGTTCATGACAATACCTTACCGGTTAGTGGCTAGGTGTTGCACTCAGAACTGGCCGCCAAGAAGCGTCTAGTCAATTTTCAAACTCCTAGCTATCGACTAGGGTCGCCAAACGTAAGCGCGGTATCAGCACATCGTACTAATCCACGGGCAGGATCGCCCGCGGCCCGCAGTACTTACCTGGTTGACGTTGGTCACATTCTGCCCCTATAACCCAAACACACTGCCGAAGACGGTTGCTCCGAAACAGGCTCTAGTGCCCGCATCAGGGCATACACGCGTAGCTGGACAAGATTTATCAGCGGGAGCCGTAGCCCGGGTATCCATCTCGTAAGCACACTCCATAGCTCTGACAGCGACAGAAGAATGATGGCGACCTGCGCCGCCACGCGCTAATCCGCGAAATACCTTTAGCTACTGCTTGTGCGCCTTAATCCGCTGCAAAGTCGCTGAGAAAAAGGAATGTTTATGTGGCGGGCACCGGATTAGCACGTCTCTCCCGATAGGCGAGCAGCCTGAGTGCGTTGAACACAACCACCAGCGTCGAGCCTTCATGTACCGCAACCGCTGGACCGATGCCGAGCCCCAGGATCGTCGCAGGCACCAGTAGTACCACAACGCCAAGACTGATGAACAGGTTCTGCCGAATGATTGTGCGCGCTTGCCGGCTGAGTTCGACGGCGAACGGCAGAGAGGACAGGTCGTCGGCCATCAGGGCAACGTCGGCTGTTTCCAGCGCTACGTCCGATCCTGCCGCGCCCATGGCGATTCCCACTGTTGCATTGGCCATGGCTGGGGCATCGTTGACACCATCGCCAACCATCGCAACGTCGCCGGTTTCTCGCAGCTTCTTGATTGCCTCCACCTTGTTTTCCGGCATCAGGTCGCCCCACGCCTCGTCTAAGCCGACTTGCTTGGCGACAGCATCAGCGACTCGCTGGTTGTCGCCGGAGATCATGATCATGCGGGTGATGCCGATCTCCCGTAGTCGCTCAAGCGCAGACCGTGCCGACGCGCGTGGCGTATCCATGAGGCCGATCACGCCAAGGTCGTTCCCATTCCGGCGGACCACCATGGTGGTCCGCCCCTCGTTGCGGAGCTGTTCGACAGCGGCGGCAACAAACTCCGACAAGGGTGGCAGGTCATCAGCGCCGAACATCTCGGCCTTGCCAATCTGCACCGTATCGTCTTCGATCCGAGCGACTACGCCCTGCCCGGTCAGGCTGCGAAGCCCGGACGCAGTAGACAGAGGTGCACCGCCAAGACGTTGCGTGCCATCGCGCACGATCGCGCGGGCCAGAGGATGGTCACTCAGTGCTTCGACCGCAACCGCCGTTGCCAGCAATTCGGCCTCACCAACGCCGGGGGCCGGTGATACGTCAGTGATACGTGGGCGGCCTTCTGTGAGCGTGCCGGTTTTGTCGAACGCTAGCGCATGGAGTGATCCGAGCTTTTCGAGCGGAGCGCCTCCCTTGATCAGAACCCCGCCCCGCGCAGCGCGAGCAATACCAGAGAGCACGGCGCTCGGCGTAGCGATAGCGAGTGCACAAGGGCTGGCTGCGACCAGAACGGCCATCGCACGATAGAAGCTATCCCGGAATGGCTCGTCCACCACGACCCCTGCGAACAGCAGCAGCACCACAAGCGCCAGCACTGCCGGTACGAAAACACGCTCAAACCGATCTGTGAAACGCTGGGTCGGCGATTTTCGCGTCTCAGCTTCGCTGACCATTTTCACGATGCGAGCCAGCGCGTTTTCCGAGGAACGTTTGGTCACCACGATCTCGATCGCGCCAGAACCATTGATAGTGCCTGCGAACACGCGATGCGCCGCGTCCAGCAGATCGGGCCGCGCGGTGGCTTCCGCGCGGTCAGTGACGGGACGCTTATCGACTGGCACACTTTCCCCGGTGACAGGGGCCTGATCAACACTGCTTTCACCTGACACTACAAATCCGTCCGCTGGCAGGCGCTCATTGGGGAGGACGATCACCACATCGCCCAGCGCCAGCGTCTCCACTGCGACCTCCATGATTTTGCCGTCACGACGGACCCTAGCGGTCGCCGGAGCAAGTTCGGCGAGCGCTTCAATCGCGCGCTTGGCGCGACCCATAGCGTAGTGTTCGAGTGAATGACCAAGGCTGAACAGGAACAGCAGAAGCGCACCTTCGGCCCATGCCCCGAGCGCCGCCGCGCCAGCCGCGGCGACCAACATCAGCGTGTCGATCTCGAAACGTTTGAGCTTCAGGTTCTGGAGCGCTTCTCCGACGGTGTAGAAGCCGCCGAAGAAGTACGCGCCGAGATAGCAGGCGAGCGGCAACCAACCTGGCACAGGCGTCAGTTTTTCGATTGCGAATCCCGTGGCGAGGAGTGCACCGCAGATCAGGGAGAAGATCAGCTCGCTATTGGCGCCGAAGATGCCGCCATGATGGTGGTCGGTATCTTCGCCGCTCTTGCGTCGGTCGCCGTCCGCCTCGTGCCAATGTGTTTTGGGCTTGCGGTCCACCCCGGCTTCTGCCAGCGCTACACGAATGTCATCCTCTGATGTCTGCTTACGGTCAAATTCCAGTCGTACCACGCCGCCGACGCTGACCTCGGCTTCGAGCACGCCGGGCAGATTCAGTAACTGTTCGGTTACCGTTCGCGCGCGCCGCTGGTGGGTGATGCCCTCGATGTTCCAGACGAGATGGCCGAACTGTTCGGTAATGCGCGCACCTGTTGTCTCGACCAGTTCGCGGATACGCGCGAGCGGAAGCATGTCGGGGTCATAGTGGATGCAGAGTTGATGCGTTGCCGAGGAGCCATCACGTCGGACATGGACATCCTCCACGCCCGCCTGGCCCCGCAGCTCGGCCAAGAGGCGCCCCACGCAGGCATCGGCGTCGTGCAAAATGTTCGGCAGCAGGATGGGGAGATCGAGACGCAGCTTGCTCGTCATGTGCGTGCTCCCCCTTTACGGGTCTTTGGCTTCGCAGCTCGTGCGGCGAAGGTAGGCAGCACCAGCAGGGTCAATACAGTGGCCGTGATCAGGCCGCCGATGACGACGGTGGCCAGCGGCTTCTGCACTTCGGCCCCGGAGCCGGTCGCGATCGCCATCGGAATGAAACCGACGATGGCCACCAGCGCCGTGGTCAGCACCGCACGCAGGCGACTGGCCGCGCCGCCAGCGGCGGCCTCCAGCGGCGAATCGCCTGCGGTCAAGCGTTCGCGGATCGCCTGCATCAGCACCAGGCCGTTGAGCGTCGCCACGCCCGACACGGCAATGAAACCCACGGCTGCCGATACCGAGAAGGGCATGCCGCGCAGCATCAGCGCCAATGCACCTCCCACCAACGCCAATGGCACGCAGACGAACACCAGCGCTGCTTCACGGATCGTGCCCAGTGCCATGTACAGCAGGCTTCCGATCAGCAGGAACACGACCGGGATCACCAACGCCAACCGTGCCTCGGCGCGCTGCAGGTTCTCGAACTGCCCGCCCCACGTCAGATACACCCCCGCTGGAAGCAATACATCGGCCACCGCGGCCTGTGCTTCCTGGACGAACCCGCCCAGGTCGCGACCGCGTACGTTCGCCTGAACCACGATCCGTCGGCTGCCGTTGTTGCGGCTGATCTGGCTGGGACCTTCGCTGACGTCGATACGCGCAACGGAGGCCAACGGCACCACCATGCCGTCAGGCGCGACGATGGGCAGCGCAGCGAGCTGCGCCGGATCGTTGCGCGCGTCTTCGTCAAACCGGATCACCACATCGAAGCGGCGGTCGCCCTCAAAGATTTTGCCAGCCGAGGTGCCACCGATGCCGGTCGCGACCGCTTCGCTGACATCGGCAGCCGTCAAGCCGTACTGCGCGGCGGCGGCGTGATCGACCCGCACCGTGAGCGTCGGCAGTCCCGAAACCTGTTCCACACGGACGTCGGCGGCACCCTCTACGCCACGCAGCTTGAGCGCGACCTGATCCGCGGTTCTCTGCAAGATGTCGAAGTCGTCGCCGAAGACCATTACGGCCAAGTCGGTACGCACGCCGGAAATCAGCTCGTTGAAACGCAGTTCGATGGGTTGGCTGAACTCGAACGCATTGCCGATCTGGTTGCCGACGATGGACTCAAGCCGGCTGATCAGCTCTTCCTTGTCCAATGATCGGTCGGGCCATTCCGAGCGAGGCTTGAGCACGATCACGCTGTCGGAGATGTTGATCGGCATCGGATCGATGGCCGCTTCCGCCGTACCCGTGCGTGAGAAGATGGTCCTCACTTCCGGCTCACTCGTCAGTGCCCTCTCTAGGGCAAGCTGCATCGACAGCGATTGCTCAAGCGAAGCAGAAGGAACCCGCAGGGCCTGCATCGCGAGGTTGCCTTCGTCGAGCGTGGGCATGAACTCGCGACCCAGCGAGATGAAAGCTACCGAGCCGATCGCGAGCATGAGAACAGCGCCTGCAAGTACGGCACGTGGCCGCGTTACCGCGATGCGGATGACCGGTTCGACCTTGCCTCGCACGTATCGGATGAGGCGAGTTTCGTGCTCGCCATCATGTCCGTGTTCATGAACATGTTCATGCTCATGTTCTTGCTCTGGGATATGCTGGGACTTGGTCTTGGGTTCGCGCACGAACAGCGCCGCCATCGCCGGCACAAAGGTGAACGACAAGATGAATGCACCGACCAAGGCAAGCATGAGGGTCGCCGCCATGGGCTGGAAGGTCTTACCCTCGACGCCTTCCAGCGTGAGGATCGGTGCGAATACCAGCAGGATGATGGTCTGGCCGAAAGCAGCGGGCCGCACCATCTTGCGCGCCGCCTGGATCGCCACGCCCAGCCGCTCGCCTGCGGATAATGCACGACCCAACTCGGCCCGCTTCTGGCCAAGCATGAGCAGCGTCGCCTCGATTACGATCACCGCACCATCGACGAGGATGCCGAAATCGAGCGCGCCCAGGCTCATCAGGTTGCCGCTGATCTCGAAGCGATTCATGCCGATCACTGCGAATAGGAATGACAACGGGATCACCAGTGCAGTGATAGCTGCCGCGCGGAAGTTGCCCAGCAACAGAAACAACACGGCGATGACCAGTAGCGCACCTTCGGTCAGGTTCTTGGCGACCGTCTTGATCGTGGAATTCACCAGTTCGCTGCGATCAAGCACGGGTTCGGCCACGATGTTCGGTGGCAGGGAGCGATTGACTTCGGCAAGGCGTTCGGCCGCGGCCTGCGCCACGGTGCGGCTGTTGCCGTCGGCGATCATCAATGCAGTGCCGAGCACGGTTTCGTGCCCATCGCGCGTGGCGGCGCCCAGACGCGGCGCCTGCCCCAGACCGACGCTCGCCACGTCCGAGACGCGGATGACGAAGCCGTTGCGATTGGCGACAGGCGCCTGCGCCAGATCGTCGACGGTCTGCGCAAGGGCATCTGTCCGAACGATCAGACCCTCGCCAGCACGCTGGATGAATCCGGCACCTGCTTGGACATTGGAACGTTCAAGCGCCTGCACGAGATCACCCAGGCCGAGGCCGTAGGCTGCCAGCTGTTCGGCATTCGGGCGGATGGCATATTCCTTGACATAGCCACCGATCGTGTCGACGCCCGCAAGCCCCGGAGCCGAGCGCATCTGCGGCGCAATGATCCAGTCCTGCACAGTGCGCAGGTAGGTGGCACGCTCCTCTGGCGTCGTGAGGCGGTCGCCTTCCGGCGTCAGATAGACCTCGTTGGCCTGCCAACCCGGTTCGTTCGGTTGACCGACGTTCGCCGGATCGAACGGCGTGAAATCCACCGTCCACATCAGTACTTCGCCCAGACCCGTGGTCACCGGCGACATCATCGGCGTCACCCCTTCGGGCAACTCCTCCTCCACTTCGCGCATGCGTTCGGCCACTTGCTGGCGTGCGAAGTAGATGTCGGTCTGGTCGGTGAAAATGGCGGTGACCTGGGAGAATCCGTTACGTGAGATCGAGCGGGTGCTAGTCAGCCCGGGGATGCCGGCCAAGGCTGTTTCAAGTGGATAGGTTACCTGGCGCTCGATCTGACCGGGCGCGAGCGCGGGCGCTATGGTGTTGATCTGCACCTGGCGGTTGGTGATGTCTGGCACGGCATCAATTGGGAGCTTGTTGAGCTGGAACAGGCCATAAACCACGAGGAGCGTCGCGACGAAGACCACGGCCCAGCGGAAGCGGACCGCTGTTTCAATAATGAACTTGAACATATGAGTAGTCCTTAGTGGCCGTGTTCGGCTTCGCCCTTGGCGAGTTCGGCCTTCAACAGGAAGGCATTCATTCCGGCAATGCGTTCATCGCCAGACAGTCCATTGAGAATCTCGATGGACTCGCCTGCGCGCCGACCCGCGAGCACCGGTGTAACGCGGAAGCCATTGTCATCAGCCACGAACACCACTGATCGTCCCTCCACGGTTTGAACGGCATCGGCGGGGACGGTCAGACCACCTTCCTGGCTGTTTGTGACGACGGTCCCTGTCACGGGGGACCCAGCAGGCGGTAAGGCACTTGAAGTCGATAGCGCGCGAATAACAGCTGCACCGCTTTGCTCGCGCGCATTGGCGGCTACGCCAACGACCACGGCTTCGAAGCTGCCAGACGGACCTGTGACTTGGAGACGAGCTCCAGAGGTAACCTCGGATGCCAATGCGGGAGGAGCGTTGAAGACGAGCTCCACTCGCGCCGGATCGGAGATTTCCGCGACGGCGCCGCCCGCTGCAACGAAGCCACCTGCCGTGATAGGGACTGCGCCGATTACGCCCACGATGGGGCTGACGATACTGAGGCGCCCCGACGCATCCGGTGAGCCACTTGCCACGACCTGCGCGTGCGCCGCTCTTGCTGCAGCGTCAGCGGCGAGTGAGCGGGCGCGAGATGCTTCCATTTCCTGACGAGCGACAATCCCCTGTTCGACGAGGTTCAAGTCGCGCTGATAAGCGAGGCGCGCAGCTTCGGCCTCGGCAACTGCGGCATCGGCGTTTGCACGCAAAGTAGCTGCATCGCCACTGACTATGACAGCCAGGAGCTGACCGGCTTCAACCGATGAGCCCGGGGCGACGTGTATCTGCTCGACCCTTCCGCCCGTGATCGCCGCTACGACCGCCCGAGCGCCCACTGCAGACTCGACCCGGCCTGACAGCCGATACTCGTTACCGCCGCCGCGGCCCACGTCTACGATGCTGATACCCGAGGCTTCGATTTGCCTCGCGGTTAATGCGACGACACCTTCCTCGGATGGCGCATCCTCGTGCTCGTCCTGCTGGTCAGGATCATTGTGAGCGGCGTGCTCATCATCCTCGACGTGAGCGGCGTGCTCCGAGTGCGGGATGAGCTGGGCAAGGCCGAAGCCAGTACCAAGGGCAACAAGTAGGACTGCTCCACAGAGGAGCCGGATATTTGTGGTTGTCATCTATGCTTCCTCAAAATGGGGTGCGGCCGTCAAGGCGCGCGAGTTCGACTTCTGCACGGACGCGCGCTATGCGTGCGTCCACAGCGGTATTGCGTGCGGCAATCAAGGCAGACCGTATGCTGCGCAGCTCCAACTGCGAGATGCGCCCGGCATCGAAGCCAGCGCGTGCAAGGCGGTAGGCTTCTTCGGCAGAAGCGACGCCGTTATCGGCAGCACGTGTCCGGGTGATCGATGCAGTGAGGCGGGCTTGTGCAGCACTGCGATCTGCCTGGACCTCCAATTTCAAACCGGTCAGCCGCGCCTCGGCAGCTCGCTGCTCGGCACGCGCTGCACTGATAGCGCCCTTATTCCTATCGAACAGCGGAACGGATACGCTGATGCCGAACATAAGTGCTTGGGAGTCGTATTCTTGGAATCGTCGGACACCGAGCGACGCGGTCACGTCGGGACGAGCACGCAGTCGCTCCACGGTTACGGATTGACCAGCCGCATCCAGTTCGGCTTCGGCAATCTGAACAGCCAAGGGATTGCGTACATCCTGTGCAAAGGGGCTGGGTGCGCGATCTAGCAGGCTGGTTCCGATGGATGTGACAGGTTCGGTCAGCATCGCTGCTGCGGCGAGACGCGCGAAAGCCGCATCTCGGTTTGCCTGTGTTTCGTCCACGACGGCACGAGCAGCCTCCACCTCGCTTTCGGCCTGGATGCCACGAAGCGTGGGCTCACGACCTTCTTCTATAAGGGCCATCACCGCGCTTGCATCCGCCTGCGTCAGCGACAGTGCCTCGACGGCCAGCTCATACTGCAAGGAAGCGGCTTCCGCCTCGGCATAGATCAGCGCCAGGCGGCCGGCCACTGCCCATCGCGATTGGTCGCGGCGCAGAGCAGCCGCGTCAGCTGCCGCCCGGGCGGCACCAATACGTGCACCCCGCTGTCCCCACAGTTCCAGGGGTTGGCTGACGGAAAACGTGGTCTCTGCGGCGTCATAGCCAGTGAACGGCGCGCTGCCGTAAGCGTTCTCGGCCTCCAGGGTGACGGAAGGATTAGGTAATGCACGGGCCTGTTGCGCGCGCGCATTGGCGGCGTCGAGCAACGCTTCGGCTTCTAGTGTCGCCGGGGTTCGATCGAGATGCTCTGTCAAGGTCTCATAAGATGGGGCTGGGTCTGCCAGAGCGGGCGGAGCTAATACAAGCGCTGCGGCAACCGCAGCAAAGCCAACCGCATACAGCGGCTGGCCAAGCAGCATGGACATGGAAATCTCCCAAAGCTTATGATGGATTGTCCTAAACTTATTGATGACTCGCTGTATCGGGCTTAGACGTAGCCCAACGAAATTTGGTGCTGAAGATATAGGAAGGATCACCTGCTCCCGCATTCTTGACATCCCATAATTTTTTTTGAACACCCCTACATCCCCACATAATTATTGCTGTTTGAGCGAAAGGGCTCAGGCTTCCTGCCGAATTCGAAAATATTTGGACAGTTGAAGCAGAAAGACGAGCCAAGACCAGTTACCCGGAGATACTAACCTTCCTCAGCTATCGTCAAGGTGTCCGGCACATTACAATAATGTTATGTAAAGCCAGTTAGCAACTAGATATATTAGTATTGCGCTTGCTGACAAGCTTTGAGCAATCCGCACCGCTTGCTCAAATAAAAAATGCATACGACAAATTTCCGCCCCTAAAAATTGACAGGAAGACATGCTGAATCGTATCCAAATAAACCAAGCAGGCTTGATAACGGCACACTAACACAAGGAATATAACATGCATAAAAACTTATAACCGCAAGTCAACTCAGCTCAATAACTTTTTTAATAAAGTTCAGAATCAGGCATATTTAACAGGGTAAAATCATATGCGCATACTTGTAATCGAGGATGAGCCAAAAGCTGCCGATTATTTGCAAAAAGGTCTAAGCGAAAACGGATATATTGTAGATAAATCATTAAACGGGATTGACGGCCTCCACCTTGTAAGCCAACACAACTACGACTTGGTAATACTTGATGTCAACCTTCCAGGCCTAGATGGCTGGGATGTATTAAAACTTATCCGAGATCGTAGCAATACGCGTGTGATTATGCTGACAGCTCGAGGTCGCTTATCTGATAAAGTTAAGGGTCTGGATTTGGGTGCGGATGATTTTTTAGTAAAACCTTTTGAATTCCCAGAATTGCTGGCTCGTATTCGTACATTATTACGGCGTAGAGAGAATATAGCCATAGCCTCTATCCTAAAAGTAGCTGATTTGGAAATAGATTCAGTCGGGCATCGCGCATTTCGAGGTTCGAAGCGTATCGACCTAACCAGCAAAGAGTTTTCCCTCCTACACTTATTGATGCAGCATACCAAAGAAGTTTTATCACGGACGCAAATCATTTCATTAGTATGGGACATGAATTTTGACTGTAACACCAACGTCGTTGAAGTTTCTATCCGCAGGCTTCGCGCCAAGGTTGACGAACCGTTTGAGAGAAAATTGATTCACACGATTCGAGGTGTGGGTTATGTTCTCGAGGACAGGGAATGAAACCTTTGAGCCTCTCTCTTCGCTTGGGACTTTCCGTCAGTATGATGGGGGCAGCGCTGGCTCTTATTATAATGTCATTAACATACCTCGCCCTAAGCCTTCAACTTAACTTGATAGCCAAGAATAGCTTGCATGGAAAAATCAAACAAATCGAACACAGCTTGAATGAGGATATGGACACTAATACACAAATAAAACACCCGCATGACTTGCAAGACATTGTCCTGGCCCACAAGAATCTAAACTTATCTATATATGGCGTAGATCCACCTACAGATAATTTCATTGCATCGGAAGAGATATCCTTACCCTCATATCTGCTTGATATCCCGGCAACGATCAATACCAGCTTTCACTCATGGACAGATGAAGAAAACACACGCTATTTAACCGCTTTAAAGCTAGTGAAACTCACTGACAGAAAGTCAGTAAGAGTTCTACTATCGCTAGACAGATCTGAAGACAAAACACTATTAACAATGAGCTTGAAGACTGCGCTCTTCTCCATGCCAGCCCTTCTTTTATTAATTGGCTCAGGTGCTTGGTGGATTACACATAGAGGGCTGTCGCCACTAATAAAATTCAACAAAACCGCCTCACTGATTACAACTAGAGACCTCACTCATAGAATATCCACGGACAATCTTCCCCAAGAGCTAAGCGAGCTAGCAAAAACGATAAACTTCATGCTGAATCGTCTTAATGACGGCGTCCAACAACTTTCGCAATTTTCAGACGATCTTTCCCATGAGCTGCGCTCCCCTATTTCTAACTTATTAGGAATGGCGCAAGTAACCTTATCCAGAGAAAGACCTTCAGAGGAGTATAAAACCGCGCTTGAATGCTGTATCGAAGAACTGGAGCGCGTGTCTCGAATAGTATCTGACATGTTGTTTTTGGCTCAGGCAGACCACTCAGCATCTTCTATCCCTTTCGACTATATTTTTCTGGAAAAAGAGGCTGTCCGCGTAATTGATTTATTTAGTATTGCGGCTGAAGAAAAGCAGCTTCATTTAAATGTCGACGGGGCCGGCATTATTCTCGGAGATAGAATCATGATTCAGAGAGCTATTTATAACCTCGTGTCTAATGCTATTGAGCACAGCCCTACCCATTCCAACGTCCGCTTAGCAATAGAAGCGAGACGCAATAAAGTTTCGTTATCAGTCATCAACTCTGGGGAAGAGATTCCCGCACAACATCTCCCCCACTTATTTGAACGTTTTTACAGGGTAGACCAAAGCCGTTCACGCGTAGAAGGAGGGACCGGGCTTGGTTTGGCAATAGTTCGATCCATCATGAGCTTACACGGCGGCACAGCTGAAGTTAGCAGCACCCCAGAAGGTACTACCAACTTCAGCCTAAATTTCCCTATAGTCGATCGGTAGTCGTCTAATGAAACCGGACACCAATTTAGGCGAGATGGACTGGCAATGTCTCTGGCTCGCCGTCAGCTCATCACAACAACATTCGTGCTCATATCGAAAACCAAAGCACCTCCTTCCACAAAACCCTGCACGGCCGTAAACGTATCGCTAGCTACCTCCTCAATGAGGGCTCGACGACTTGTAGCGTCCATATTAGCAAATGATGGAATCGACGTAGCTGATAAGGCCTGACTAACCCCGACACTTTTTATGGTAAAAAGATGAACAACCATAAGGGGTTAAACATGAGCAAAGGCTACCGTTATTCAGATGAGTTTAAGCAAGAAGCTGTCAACCAAGTGACCATCCATGGTTATGCTGTTGTAGACGTTGCTACGCGCTTAGGCATCAGTGATAAGACGCTGTACAACTGGATTAAGATCTTTTCCAAACCGGTTAAAAAACGACTGGAAGATAATGATTTACAAACAGAAATCGCCCGTTTAAAGCGCGAACTGAAGCGTGTTGAGCAAGAGCGCAACATCTTAAAGGAGGCCGCCGTGTTCTTTGCCAGCGAGTCAAAGAACGGTACGCGTTCATAAAATCTCGTCGCCACCGTTATCCTGTACGCTTGCTTTGCAAAGTGATGCGTGTTCATCACAGCAGCTATTACGCTTGGGTTAAAGCGCCAGAGAGCAAGCGGTGCAAGGATGATCAGCGCTTATTGCCTCTGGTTAAACACTATTGGCTGGCAAGCGGTGGACACTATGGCTATCGCAACATCCATCTTGATCTTGCTGAGGCTGGTATCAAATGTGGGCGCGATCGAACACTGAGATTAATGCGATTGGCGCAGATTTGTGCGCAACGCGGCTATAAAAGACCTAAAGGTTATTATAGTGGTAAGCCTTATATCACAGCGCCCAACACGCTCGACCGTGCTTTTAATGTGTCTGCACCAAACCAGTGGTGGGTCAGCGATATCACCTACATTCACACCCAGGAAGGCTTCTTGTTCTTAGCGGTAGTCATGGACTTGTTCGCACGCAGCATTGTTGGCTGGTCGATGTCTGATCGGATGACTGACACTCTGGTTCAAGATGCTTTAATGGCTGCTTATTGGCGCCGTAAACCAGAAGGCGCTGTGCGACTGCATTCGGATCAAGGCTCTCAATACAGCAGCCGTGATTTTAGGACGTTGCTCAGTTCACTTAATATGGAAGCCAGCATGAGCCGCAGAGGCAATTGTTGGGATAATGCAGTTGCTGAAAGCTTCTTTGGCAACCTTAAAAAAGAAAAAATACGCCGCCATAAGTACAAAACACGGGAAGAAGCAAAGCGGGCTATATTTCATTACATCGAGATGTTTTACAATCCAAAACGCAGGCACACGCACAATCAGCGGGTGTCACCAATTAACTATGAAAAGCAGTATTTTATGAATCAAAAAAGTGTCTGAGAAAGTCAGGCCTTATCAGATTGATGAAATTGGTTACTTACCTTTCGGCAGAGAAGAAGCCAATCTGTTCTTTAACGTCATCGCCAAGCGTTATGAGCAAGGCAGTATTATTGTGACCAGTAACTTACCGTTCTCACAGTGGTCCACGGCTTTTGCTGATGACCAAACATTAACTGCAGCACTGCTTGATAGGCTTCTACATCATGCGCATATCGTTCAAATTAGCGGTAACAGCTATCGTCTAAAAGGTAAGAAAATGGCTGGTGTAACCCCAGTTAATATAGAAGCAGCAAATTGATGAAAAACGCTTAGGGTGGGTCAAATTTAGATTGCCGATTTAAGCGGTAAGTGGGTCAGTTTTCAGTTGCCGTTGACACCAGCAAATCAGCTTATTTAATTTTCCAGGTATTATGCATTTCCGCCCAACAGGGCAAAGCATCACGTCTTTCGCAGTTGAGGAATCAGGAGTCTCAGATGTTGCTGAGCACGCAGCCACACAGCCGCCTGTTGCTGCTTTGTTAGATGGATTGCCTTTGGTGAAGCACCAAGCTTTGAATGGAAACTTAGCTATTGATGACATGTTTGGCGTCGAGCAGCTTTACCAGCAGGGTGAGCGCATTCATGGTACGAGCATGGCTTCGTTGATTATGCGTGGTGATTTAAGCGCCGATGAAACCCCGCTAACTAAAGCGTTATATTGCATTCCCGTTTTACAGCCGGACACTAATCGACGTTCACAAAATACTGTTGTAGAGCATGTGCCAGATGATGAGTTCCTAGAAGAGCGCATACTTTTAGCAGTGCAAAGGCTCTTCGAAAGTGCAGATAGCACTATTAAGCTGATTAACTTATCTATTGGGAATCCAGAGCAGGTTTTTACTCACACACCAAGTCCCTTGGCGCGGCTGATTGATTGGCTGTCATTTCGATATCGAGTGCTATTTCTGGTTAGTGCTGGTAACTACACAGATTCCCTTGAGCTGGGCATAAGTTATGGGCAATGGCGGAAGCTAAATGCCGATGAAAAAACTAGTGCAGCATTAACCGCAGCCAATAATAATCAATTACAAAGACGTTTAATTTCACCTGCTGAAGCTTTTAATGTGCTTACTGTTGGTGGCATGCACCAAGATGAGGCTGGCACTTACTCTGTAGCTAACCGAATTGATTTATTGAGTAACTTGACCATTCCAAGCTTGATAAGTCGTTTAGGTCACGGTTTTAAGCGATCAGTTAAACCAGAGATTTACTTTCCAGCGGGAAGACAGCTTTTCAATGAGCCGTTTACAGATTCGCAATCCAATATTAGCTTGAATAATAGTCTTAGCAGTCCTGGCCATAAAGTGGCTTGGGCAGGCTCTGCGCAGGGCGATTTGCATAAGATCGTTTTTACGCGGGGCACAAGCAACGCTACCGCACTGGCTACACGTGCAGCTATCAGGGTTTATGAAGAGTTAGAGCAACTTATAGCTCAAGGTGAGGCACAAATATCAAATGAGTTGATGGCTGTGACCATAAAAGCACTCATGGTGCATGGAGCGCGCCAGCCGCAAGATGCTATAAATTCATTCAAAGAAATGCTGGAAGGGCCGCGACAATTAAAAGAGGCCTTGGCGCGTTATATGGGCTATGGACAAGTCGACTTAAATTGGCTACTGCGCAACACTCAGCAGCGCGCAACGGTGATTGGCAGTGGTGAGATAACTCAAAACCAAATACATGAGTATCGATTTCCTTTACCACAAGCATTAGCAGGAGAAAAGCATTGGCGTAAGTTAGTGATTACGCTGGCTTGGTTTAGTCCGATAAATACCAATCATGCTAATTTGCGCGAGGCCAAACTAGAGCTGTCACCTGCAACATCGCCGTGGGACAAAACGCCTTTAGTGATTCAGCGTATGCAAAGCGATCATAATCAGGTGAAGCGTGGAACCGTACAGCATGAGATTTTAGAAGGTGCCAAAGAAATATCAGCCTACCAAGATGGGGAAGAGCTGCTTTTGCATATCAGCTGCAAGCCTGATGCAACTCAACAGCTGGATGAGCTTATCCCTTACTCCTTAGCTGTGACGCTTGAAGTGAAAGAGGACGTGCAGATACCTATTTACCAGCAAATACGTGCAAAAATACAACAAAAAGTACAAGTAACAACACCAGTAAGAATAAAACTGTGAACTGAACTGACTGCTCACGATAGGCTATTGCTAGCTTGTGCCTCCCCCTTGCGGTCAATATATTCGTTAGTATATGAATAGATAGCGCATCAGTAAGGACACGTAATATTTAATACGGTAACTTCCTGAAAAACAGCAGAAATGTTGTCGTGACCTGTTAGATACACCACTGCTATTTTTCGGAGGGATCACCTTAAATAGCGTGGTTATTGGAATAATTCAAAATATTCATCTCCAAAATAGGCCTTAAGCATGTCATCAGCGGAGGCTTCTGCGCTTTGCTTTTGTTCCTCGTGTCTTTCTAGATTAAGTTCGCTGAGTGAACTGGGTTGAGCTATGGTGTCTAGCGCCGCGCTATTTTTATGGAGCGTGTCAGCCTGAGTTGCTTCCACCACTGGTGTTTTTGTTTCTTCAGCTGCAGGCACCTCAGTATTAACAGCTTCGTTATTAATGGTCGAGTTATGCTCTTTTTTTGGACTGTCTCCAATCATAATTGCGAGCATATGGAACACGTACCTCAGCAGTGAAGACGCATACTGGTTCATGTTTTTCTTGCGACTAGCAAGGATCTCTTCCTCATCTTTATGGCGCAGCGTCAGGTAGGCTTGAATATGCTTTCCCGCCTGAACAAACTCTTCAGCTGGATTAACCATTCCTTTAACTCGCCATACTTGAATATCTGCTTGAGTGGATTTAGGCGTGATCAGCAGTTTCAAGTGCCAGCGTTTATAAGGGAAAATACTTTGTAGAGCTTTTATAAAACGGTTGAGATCTTGGGGGTCTGTAAACCTGATACCCGCTTTCGAATGGCTACTATTAAAAATCCAGTATGTAATGCACCAGATACTTTCAGCACGATCTTCCCTGAAGTACTGCCTTAGCTGATTGATGGTGCTATCAATTTCAGCTTGAGTTGTTTTGTCCTGTGGTTTTGAAGGAAGCAAGGGTATTCCAATGACTGTTTCTTTTAAGTTACTGGGAAATAACCGACGATTACCACGAGAAGTTCTTAGCTCCTGTAACCGTTTTGCTGCTTCAAACCAGCGCATAACCACTTGCTCTTTAAGTGTATAACGAATGGCAATGGCAGCTATAGAGTCGCCGCCTTCAATATCTTTTAAAGCGCTATAACATTCGGTAACAGTAGGAGGGTCAGGCTTATTATTCTCGGTACTCTCCTCAACGGGCAAGTGCTTAGGCTCAGGCTCTGCTTTTATGATATGAGTTGCTGGCACAAGCCGAGCTAATATCTCAGATCTTAGCTCAGAGAGTTTTAAAGCTCGTGGTTTTTGATCTAGATGCTTATTAATAAATTCTGTGGATAAACCACTAAAATAGCGTGCATTTCTGATGTCCAGCATTGGGTCATACCTGACCAGTCGCTCCCATAACAGCAGGCTGGTTTCATGTATGTAATGCAGAAACGTTGTATCAGGCGTTAAATGCCCAGCAAGCCCTGAAATAGCACTGTAAATATCACGTCGACTATTTATGTTGGCACAATAAAGCTCAGCGCGAATCTTATCGGCATGCTCGGGTGTGTACCCTGTCAACCGCGAGATAAGTCTTTTATTGCCATGCAGGACTACCATCAGATTAGTTAAAGCACTATGCCGCAGATGGTGAAAGGTCAGGTCTCCAAGCCCATAGCGTGCCAGCAGGTACTTAATTAAATTACTTACCATTGTGCCGCTATGGGGAACGGTTACTGCGTGAGGCTCAGAAAAAACAAGTGTATTTGTTGTATGCGGATTCTGACTGCGTCGACGCCCTATATACTCTTGGAATTGCCGCAACTCATCAGGAAGCAACAGCAGGTAGGTCGGGATTTTTCTTCTAGCTGAATCTGTTTTATTGTTGCCGTAGCGATTGTTTACAATAAATATCCATGACTCAATCGACTCTTCAATATCAGATAACCTAAGTTTGAGCAGCTCACCGCGACGCATTCCAGTACGGTATGCCAGAGTCAATAAAACCTTTAAACCTTCCACAGTCTCAGGTTCTAAACCAACAAGATTATCCATGCTCTTTAACATAGATTTATAGATAATTTCTGGTATGTATCCCACTCTAACTTGAACTTGAACTTGATTTTCAGAGTCACCGGCACCTGAGAAAAAACTGGTTAACGCAGGTAGGCCGTACTGCTCACTTGCAAACCGATGTAAATTTTTGAGGCGCCCATGTAGATAACTGCGAGACTTAGCGTTGGTTTTCTTTGCTAGGATCTGCCCATATATGTGCTCTAGCTCGCTTTCATCCAGCTCATCTAGCTCTTGCTCATTCGTTTGATACAACCACTCCTGTGCAACTTCATGGTAGTACCGCTGTACAGAAGAGAGCTGCAGTGTCGCTAACTTACTTATAGACCACTGTATAAGTATCTTGGCGTGCAGTGGCGTACTTATACTGATTAACTCATTGAGCTCTTTGACACCCTCTGCGGCTGAACGCTTTAGTCCACCACGCTGTAAATCTAATGCAGAAGTAGCCTTCTTATGCAGTGAGTCGACTGTTTTCAGTGAATCCTGTTGCACTATGTCGTGCTTTTCAACTTTAGGCTTTGCTTGTGTGGCAGCTAACAAGCTGGTCGCTACAGTTTGAAAGTCGAATGTTTGTGTTTCCTCGGCTGGTTGAGCTTGTAGCAGCCATCCCTGCAACTGTTGTGGTAATAATGAAGTTGTTGCTACACGCCCTGAGGCTGTCTCTAATAGTGCCTGCGGTATATCGATGCCTTGCAGCATTTCAGTCACTGATTGTGCACCGCTACAAAATGCTCGAAGGCTATTTATTCCTGTTTTGTAGGTCTTGCTCAGCAGCCTTGCTTTAATCAGAGACCATGCATCACTCTGATTCAGAGTGCTGGTATTGTCTTCCTCTTCCTCTTCCTCTTCCTCGTGTCGCTTGTTGTACTTATGCAGCGATAGAATAAGTCCAAGCGTTCGATTATCAGGATAAAATCTGTATAACGTACACCAGCTCGTTTCGCCTTCCAGCTGCATTTTATAATTCAGTGGATCTGAACCATCACTCCACATTAAATCGATCCATACTGTTTGATCGATTCGTTGTAATGGCTTAATGTCTTGCTTGAGCGCGTTTGCCAAACTTATCAGTGCTCTGGGGTTGGCAAGGCCGCCATAGTAAGCAGCAGATATCAATACATCTGCGAGCAAATTCGATCTGTCTTGTGGAGAGGTGGGGCTGTTCGCAATTATTTCCAGCCAGCGTTGATGCAGCTTGCCTGATTCAATTCCTGCTTTAAAAAACTGATGGCTGCGACTGCTGCGCGTTCTTGGCACGCTTACAATAGGTGATGGAATATCTAGAGCCCAGTCTCCATCCTCATTGCCCTGTGCAATTTTTCTTGCTAAATGATAGTAGGCAAGCCTTAATCGATGTAGGTCATTGTACTGACCTCTAAGGAAGTTGCGGAACGCTTGAACTTGGCCTGAAAATACTGAGTTTGATATATCTTGATTGCTATACAGTATCGGTAAATGCTCTGGAAACCAGCTTTCCATTTGCTCGAGCACTTGCGCTAAGGTTTTTGTGTGTTCGGCATTATTCTCCCTGACACGCTGCACCGTACCGTACGGGTCCGCACTGTTACTCATAAATTACTGCCCCCACCCAGCTAGCGCCTTAATTTCTAGCTCTTCCATTAAACCATCAATTGTTTCTGCGATTTTTTGCAGACCTAGCATGCTGAGCCCACTGTAGCTGCTGTAGCCTTCCTGCCCAATTTTTGCATGCCCCATCCACGAGTCGATGAGCTCTCCATTGATATTATGGTTAGCCATCGCTGTACGTAGGTAGTGACGGTGCCAGTTGGTTGGAATATCAAATAGGGCTCCCAAATATTTTTTAACATGTCTCGGTGCCAGAGGCTGCATTTGGTATTGACCTAATTCATTCTCCTCAATTAAAAAAAACAGTCTGTTTTTCCCAGCCAATGTCATATCCACCGCGTCTGCTAGCAGAGGATTTATGCTGTGTAGCAGTAATTGGAGTCTTTTTAGATGCTCTAGGTAAAATGTGATTTGCTGAACAGCGATTTCGGGTAGTACCAAAGATCTAGCTGATGAAGACGTAAAGCGTGATTCTTTATCAGAAATAAAAATTTTCTTATTTAAAAGATCGATATGGTTTAGGTCATCAAAAGGATCTCGCACTGGCCTGTGGCCAGTGGCCAGATTTAGTAAATGCACAATGTAGTAGGTGTACGCATTATGAAATTCAGCGATCCCCTGACTAGAGTCGATCTTAGAAATAAGGTGTGCAAAGAGCGCAGCCACGGCTTGCTGCTTAACAATCAGCTGTGAGCCTCCATTGGGATGATTTTGAATGAAAACTTTAAGATCTTCTTGCACACCGGCGGCAAAAAACTCCTTGGTGAATATCTCATAAGCAGTGAGAACTGTGGCGTGATCATATTGGTGGTAGTAAGTGCCGGCCTCTTGAATGCCTGGGTTTCCACTAACTAAAGCGTTTATAACATCGTCTACGCCTTGGTGATGTAAGAAATTACTTAAGAAATCAGCGATACGACTCATTGTCAGTTTGGTTTTATACTCACGATTTATGTCATTCACAAAGTCATCAAGTTTCTGTCGAATTTCTTTGCTCAGCTCTGGTAGTTCTGACAATAACCCACTATCAATAGGAGCCTGCGGTAGCGGTAAAATTACGGGGCTGGTTTGCTGATCGACCAGCCGCTTTAAATTGCCGGTTAAAGCGTGCTTCGGGAGATTAGGGCGGAACAGCCAAAAAGTATCTTTATTTTGATTGATTGTATAGGCATCGCCTGTACTGCTAAAGCTTGAGATTCCTCGTACTTTTTTTGCTTGTAGAAGTTGCTCTAACCGTCGCCCTGTCACGAACATCAGATATAAAATAAAGACCACCTGAGGCTGTTCATTTGCACGCTGACGTAAGGCAGCTAACAGGCATTTAATATCATACCGAGTGATCTGGTTTGTAGCTGTAATAAGTCGCTTTTCATTTCGTTCGATATGGCTGGCAACTGTTTTTGCATGTATTGCACTCAGCGTTAGAGATTGGCGTAGGCTGGCCGGTGCTTTTTTGTCGGGTGCGAGCGTAATAAATGAGCTGTCCGGAGCGTTGTCTGACCTAAACTCCAAATCATTTAATGTTCCGTCAGTTTTCGCAGTAAATTCTTGTATTACTGTATGAGCTGCTTCCTCATCATCTGTTCGGGCAAGCTTATTAGTGGTATTAAAGTTCCCTCTTTGAGTCGGCTTACCGTGAGTATTCGGTTGGTCTGATAGCTGTTTAGAGTCATCTTGTCCTTCAGTATGTAAAACTCCTTTAGGCCGTGGGTTCTTTATCGCCTCAACTAGAACGTCATCTAGGATTCTGCGGATTGGCAGGAGTCTTTGCAGTATATATGTCTGATATTTTTGATGCTCTGCTGGCAGGTTTTTAAGATAGTGAGTTAGCTTTATAACAATCTGTTCTAGAGGCTGTAACGGATTGGGAAGGCTTTTTTCAAGAGCAGCAATTTCCAGAAGTTTTTCATTCTCTTCTTTGTTTTGTAATAGCAATCGAAAAGCATTCATAGCATTTAGGCTGCGCGTAGGATCCTCAAATAGCCGTCTATGCTCTAAGGAGGTGACTAATATTAAAGACTGCCAGCCAATCATTTGAGCAGACGAAAAACATAAAAAAAGCTCTACTTGAGAGTGAGTCATTTTTTGATTACTTTTCAAATCTATACGTACTTGATCAAGCAGCACTTGATCTGTTGTCAGTGGCAGAGATGCGTCAATCTTATTTAAATAATGCTCGCGCATACTGCTTTTAATATCCTCGTCACAGCTTGAGTTTAGAAGGTTTAGCGTTAGTTGAGCCGCACGTAACTCCAGCACATCCAGCACGCTTTTTTCATGTTCGATCGTGAAAAAACGACTAATCATTGTCTGCCTGCTGATCAGTTGGATCTGCTAATAAAAGTTCGAGAGGGCTAATTACAGGCTTTTTAGATGGCTGTTTGTTATCAAATTTACGCGCATATCCGCGTGTTAAATTGCAGAGTCGTTGTAAAGCTGAAACAGCTGTCCGGGGTTTAGGGTCTGTAAATATTCTCCTCCAGAGCGGCTTGTTGAGATCCAGTAACTCGTAAAAATGCCTATGCTTTTGGCTGTCTTCATTGTGTGTATAAATGGATTTACTGAGTTCATACTGCAATGCCCAGAGCACAATTTCATCGGGCTTCTGGTCATGTATAACAGCCCAGGCCGTTGCAATATTTCGGCTTCTTAATTCGCTGAGTAACTCCCATCCAGAAAAAAATAACAACTCTTTAGGAGCTGTTCTGACGACATGAATGGGCATACTTTTTTGCATGAGAAGGAGCATTTCATCGCTAAAAAGAGAGTAGTTTTTTGACTCATAGGTCGCAATAGACCTGGTTAATATTCGGCCAATATCTGGGTGAGGCGTTAAATTTTTGATTGCGACGGTGGTGTAGGTACCAGCCATGGAATTCGCCCTAGAAAAGTCTCCCAGCAGTATGCTTAAAAATTAGGCGGTAGTCAAAAAAGGCTCTCTTAGGAGCCGATCAGTTGTGACCAAGTTTAATCGTGGCCAGCCTAAAGCGCCTTATAATGCATAAAGGTGCTTTATACTCAAACTGATAAATACAGAGCTAATGCGTTGATATATAAGAAGAAGTCGGTTTATGTAACGAGAGGTATTTTGAGATACTTAGGCGAGGCAGGCCTTCGGAGGGCAGTACTCTATCCAGCTGAGCTACGAGTGCGTGCGGCGCATTATACACAAACTCAAACACGGTCGTTAGTTTTGATTTAACAGGTCTTTGAGCAAGGTTAATCAATACCGCGGTACGCTCTAAAACCTTACTGCAAGCGTTTCAATTTGTAGCACAGTAATGCATCCCAACTATTGCAACCAACGTTGCAGCCTATTAGGAAAACGTGCTTGCAATGGTAAATTATCTAATTGCCAAGCTTTAGGTAACGGCTCTAAGGTTTCCACGATTAATAGCAACCCTAGTTCGCTGGCAGTAAATGGCGAACGCATCTCAACCGGTAGGCGAGCTACCAGTGATGGCTCTGCACTGACCACTGCATCGCGCCAAGATCCATCAGGGAATCGTAGCTTTAAGCGTTGCCCTGGGTAGGCCAACTCGCGCTGCTGCGCATCAAGAAACACCTGCACTTGAAATGGTTGATCTGACTGTAATTGCATTAGCGCTGTACCTGGAGCAACTACTTCACCCTCTGTAACAGTTATACTTCTGACCAGCACATCGCCTTGCGTGCGAATCTGTAACCGCTCAAGACGTTCGCTCAATGCTTGCAGCTCACCTTGATTACGCTGCAAATACAGTTGCTGTTCGCTGGAGGGCTCAAGGTTACGCTCAAAGTTAATTAAAGCGACTTGATGCCTACCTAGCAACTCTTGACTCTGAGTTAACTCTGCACGCGTAGCTGCCCCGAGACGCACCAGTCGCTGCAACTCTTGACGGTGCAGTCGGGCAGCATCTAACTGCTGCTGTAAAATTTGCTGCTGAGCCTGTACGCCTGAACTGACCACAGGGTTCATGTTCAAGGTGTCGCTAACAGCTTGGTATTGCGCTGATAACGCAGAATTCTCCAAAGCAATCAATAACTCTCCTGCCGCGACTGACGCACCGACCTCTACGGGTAAATCAACCACCACCCCGCTTTCTAATGCACGAACCTCAGTTAACGGCTGAACAACCCGAGCAGGCGCATCCAGTACGATCCAAGTACTGAGAATATTGCCAACAAACCATAAAACTGGGCTGGCCACGAGCAACAAAATAAGATACCAGCGTAAACGAAAAGCAAGCCGTTTACCCGGCGCATAGATCACTTTAATACCCTTATCAACCGTAGGTTGACGTTCTTTATCACTGGTAAAACGTACTTTCATGGCTGCTGTTTCTCGGTAACCGGGTGAGGATAGTGTGCCCAATCCTGCCATGCGATGCCCTTCAATCCTTGGGGATGCAACTGGTCATAGAAGTAGGTGTTGAGTGCTTGCAAATCAGCCCCACTGCTACCACGCCAACTGTTTTTCACCGGCAGTTGTGCCTCGACACTTTGTGCCAGTTGAAATTGCAGCTTAGGCCAAGCAGGTAGTATAGCCGCAATACGTGTGCTGACCGATTGCTGAACCGTGCTGTATAGCATCAGTGTCACACTGGAAATATTCAGCGTCGGTAAAGCACAAGGAATACAAGTCTTACCGCTCTGTTGCTCTGGCGCAAACCAACGATGGTGACTGACGATATTGACCGGCCATGCACTTCGCTGCGCTGCCGCGGCCAAGGTGTCGAGCCAGTCTTTTAGGCGTGACTCAGGAACCGGCCAACCCAATTGTTCAACCTCTAGATCAAGGTGCAAATGATCAAAAGGCAGTGATGCAAACCTATCAATTAATTGCAGCATGCTATGACGTTGTTCAGGTCGTAGCCAATTGGGATCACCTAACAACAGATCCACCACAAAACCACGCTGCTTCAGCTGTGCTATCAGCTCTCTGATCTGTGGAGTAAGTCGCTCTAACTGACCGACCTGAGCGGCATTAAAGCCAAGATACACTCGATTAAAGCCCGCTCTGACGAGCAGTTCAATTTGTTGTTCTCGTTGCTGAGGTGCCAGTAACGCAGCACTGTCCCACACATAAGCTGCAGTACTCCAAGAGTGTTTAGAGGGGCGCACTAAGTGCCGTTGACCGTTACTCGGCTGAGAGGCAGATAAATGCACACTCGACCAATGCAATTGCTCAGTTGAGCGCAACGGCGGTGCATTATCGGTGAGTACCTGAAGCTGGGCGAATACCGACCAAGCAGCCTGCCAGTCATTGATTAACTCTAGATCAACTTCGGCTAACTCAAGCTGAGCCTGGCGCACATTCATAAATCCGCCTTCCGCATCAATAGATTGCCGAGCCAGCTGTTCCTGTAGTAACTGCTGCATTTGCTGCGCGCCCTGCCGACGCTCAAGCAACCGATCCAGTCGCTGTTGGTAAGTCAGTAATGTGCGCTCTAGTGTTTGCAGAAGCGCCTGCTTGGTATCGGCCGCGCGATATTGCGCTGCGACATAACGTGCGGCAGCTGGATTGGCGCGGGTTGCTCGCGTCAAACTGTCCAAAGGAATTTCAAAATTAATCGCAGCCATGGTACCGCCACCACTGCCACTAATTTCTGAGTGATTATCATAGCGCTGACTGATGGTAAAATTTGCATCCACTCGCTCACTCCAGCGGCTGCTGGCAACGGCTTGCAACTCATGCTCAGCGGTGCGCTGCATCTGCAAAGCCGGATGTTGTTCAATGATCGGTAACCACTGCTCAACAGCACTCAGCTGCACCGGCAACGACTCAGCGACCGGACGCGCGCTGTGCGCTAAAGGGTTGCCATACAAGTACACCAGCTTTTTGCGCAGACGCGCTTGTTGTGAGTCGACACTACTGCATAACGGTGTAAAACGCTGCCAGCGTTGCTCAACCCAGAGCTTTTCTGACAGGCGTAATTGTTGTTGCTCGGCACGCTGTGCAACCAAGGCCTGTTCGGTAGCAGCTAATGCTTGATAGCGAGAGCACCACTGGGCAATGGCCTCTTGCTGCCACCAATCGATATAGGTTTGCCGTAGTTGTTGTTGCTGCTCCGCGCGTGTTAAGGCCACAGAATGACTCGCTTGTCCTTTTGCTATTTGCGCATCCACTACTTCAGCGTGGCGTTTTTGCAGAGTGCCAAGCAAAGGATAACGTAAGCCCAACTGTGCGCCATAACCTGTGTATTTCTGCAACCCCCCTTTTTCCAAATCACGATAACGTCCGCTGTCAGCACCACCAAAAAGGCTCCAGTTGGTGGCTTCCAAACGCTGAGTCAGCTCCGCACTCTTTTGCTCCTCATCATAGAGTGTGGCAGTTGTCGCAGGGCTGTCATGCATCTGCTGCACTAAAGTCTGCAAAGTGACTGCAGTCGCCATTGAGGTCGGTATCGTCAGCATCAGACAGCTGCCACATAACCAAACACTGAGTCGCTGTCTTACACTCATCATCAGAACCTCTTACCTTTTTTCAGCACCCACCAAGGCGCCATCCCACTTTCTTCGTGGCCGCGCCGCAGCACTTCATTTAATACACAGACGACGCCCCAGCAACGTAGAGCGAACATAAACAACGGAAAAATAGGTACAACGAGCAGCAGCCGCAGGTCTTGTTTGGGCCGTTCTGAGATCAACACTAAGCCTGTAAAATATAACACCAGCGTCATCACCAAATAGACCAAATAAATCAGCACGCCAAGCGATAGCAAGATTGGTACAGGCAACAAAATCAGCATGCTCAGCGTATAAATAACGATCATAAAAGGTAAGACCAGCTGAAAGAAAACCCCAGCTAACACCGTCATTAAAAAATTGCGCCAGCCCAATAACCGTGGGGTGATACTGTGTGAATGCTTGCGGATATACAAAAAAAATAAATCGCCATCCCAACGCAACCGTTGCAGCAAAAACTCACGCAAAGTGGCTGGAGCATCAGTATGCCCAATCGCTTCAGGCTCAAACGGAATACGGTAAGGCTGTCGACCAAAGTAACTTTTGATCCGTAGTGTGAGATCTAAATCTTCAGCAGTATGGGTATCCCAACCGCCAATATGCTGTAAAAAGTCTTTACGAAAAGCTCCAAAGGCACCAGAAATATTATTGACCGTATTCCATTCAGACAGACCTGTCTTACTGGTGTGTATCGACAAGAAGTATTCAAGCTCTTGAATGCGCGTAACCCATGAGGTGGTCGCATTACGCACCCGCAAACTACCAGATACAGCGGGCACATTAGGGTCAGCAAAATGGCGAACCAAAGCACTAATTGTATTGTTGTCAAACGAAGTGTCGCCATCTAAAGCCAATACAATCTCGCCGCTGGCTTGCGCCAACCCAGCGTTTAAGGAAGAAACGCGGCCACCACGTTGCCATTTAGCCACAGCGCGCAACACACGATTGGGGTAAAGGCTGCGATCGATCTTAAACTCACGAATGACACTGAGAGTTTCATGGTTTTGCACCGCTCCATCCACCACCGGAATCAGCTCAATTTCACCTGGGTACACTTGCTCGCAGAGGGTTTGCAGGGTCAGTAGGACATCTCGTCCTTCGCTGTAACAGGTAATAATGCACGACACCTTTGGCGCATACCGACTGTTAACCGGCACGCGTTCAAGCTTCTTTAAAAACCAACGCATCACGCCCGCCAACACTAACGCATTCATAGGCAGTTCGATCAGCAAAAAAAAGGGAAACAGCAGCAGCAGCAATGAACTGATGTTGTTATAGCCAGCTAATAAGCTTTTAACATCCTGTAATATGAGGAGTACAGCGTCAAACATTAGCCAACCTCGCTTGCCAGTCTACCCATCAGCAAGGCAGCATTTTCTTCAGCTAACAGGTCACCTGGAAGTGTAAAAACAGCCACTTTAGAGTTAACGCTATTATCATCACCCTCAAGCAACAGCAATAACTCTGCCAAACGCTGGCCAAGTATTTTAGCGCCCTGATAATCAGTGTGGGGTAATAACAACCACAGTTGATCTTCTCTGGTGCGACTACAACGATCAGTATCCCGGATCGTTTCTTTAATGCGCTCAACTAGATTATCTAGGGCCGCTTGGCCTTCAGGGGTAGTTAAGGCATTTTCCAAGCCATTGAATTGTAGTGCAATCAACGAGCACTCAGGAAAACCAGGATAACGTCTAGCCTGCTGTAGCTGCCAATCCAGCAAATAAGTAAAATCGTTTAAACCAATCAAGTTTAAACGATTAAAATACTCACGCGAGATGTCTTCAGTAAAGCCCTGACGACACCGCAATCGTGCTTTTTCAGTCATTGTGTAGTGGCGTATTTCTCGCACACGCAATTCATCTGGGCTCTGAGCGTGATCACAGTCGAGGCAGCGCACATGCACATCAGCATCAATAAACGAGGTTCGGCAGGCTCGGCAACTTTGATTTTCTAGCGGCCGATCATAATCACTGCCAATATGCCGAAGACGGGTTAGACAGTTTGGGCACATCATCAAACCATCTTTTAGAAAGCTTTCTTGCGGAGCCACATGACCACATGTAAAGCAGTGCAAAGCAGGTTCTTTTGCAATATCCAAATCCTTACATTGCGGGCACACATCGACATAATTGAGTCGCGACGAATTACAGCTGGCACAGAGCCTAATACGATCAACCAAGTCTGTACTAACCAATAAGCCTTGCTCTGTCAGTAAACGTAACCACAGCAACTGATTCACCGGCTCATTATTGGCAAAAGCATGAATCAAAGGATAAAAATAGATCTGTGCTGATTTTGTATCGCGCTGCGCGCTGATACTCGCCCCAGGGCGAGTCCACAACCAGGCCATTACGCACTCTTCAAGCTGCTCTGGATGACGCCCACGATTAAATCCAGCCAAGCGCTGCATTAACGTTGCATGGTCTTTTTGTATCGTTGCAATATCTGTAGGCAGCGCTCCGTCGGAGAGTGTCAAAGGTTTCGCTTGCGATTTGAGTGTGTAAATCAGCGTAAACTGATAGCGGTGGTCTTGACGCAGCATTATTAACGCCTGCTCGCAGACATTCTCCGCCAAAGATAAAATAACAACGTTTGCAGAGGTATCGTTGAGTAGTTCAGCAATGCTATTAAACTGACGCCACTCACTAGGGCAAGAGTCAAGAGGCTGCTCTGAAATCAAGGCAATTTGAAAAGACATGACACCCGCCACAACTGAATGTAAGAAAACTATTAATGTGCAAAACCTATCACACTTCACAAGACTAAGCAGTGCATTTGACCGGCTAGAATCCTAGCCAGCAAAAAGCGTCTACAAACCCGCGGCAAGATGCGGCGCGCGGTGAGTTGCTGGCTGTTAAGGAGTATAAACCTGCAGCGCTTTAGCTGAGCTAATCAAACAGTTGAATCACAGAGTGGCAGAGCTAGGCTAGAGGGATGGCTCATTAGTAATAATTATAGCTGGAGTTAACTCGGCACGATAGAAATCCGATCCAAATAATTTGCGCAGCTGATGGCCAATAATAAAGTAGCCTTCTTTGACGTACAGCTTGAGTTTATCGACCTCTGACGAATTATTGAATTTTGAAGTTGGTGTTGGCGACAGCTGCACATGCAGACCCAGGTCGCGCGCCATAATTCCTGCTCGCGCCAGATGAAAGTAATCGCTGACTAAAATAACCGAATCAATCTGCTGTTGCTGCAAGATCACCTGTGCATTTTTTAAGTTGTACCACGTGTCGCGCGAGGTGCCCTCATAGGCGGTATCTTCAGGAGCGACGCCAAGTTTTATCGCCCAACGCGCGCCCACTTCACCTTCACTCGGGATGCCATCACGCAAGGCGCCGCCAGTGAAAATCAGTTTTTGTGTGGTATTGGTTTGATACAAATGCACAGCATGGCGGATGCGCTCTTTGAATACAGGCGAGGGTTTATTGCCCCAAGCCGCCGCACCTAACACTATGGTGGCCGGCGCTGGCATAACCGGGCGCTCTTGTGCGCAGTACCAGACATAACCAATCAGACATGCGAAAAGCAGCAGCGCACAGAGCGCTAAACCCAATAGGGTTTTCAGCAAAACCAGTCCGCGTCTGTTGTGTACTGTCATTGTTGTAGATGATCCTTTTGCAGAAATAACGCAGTGACGCATTCATTCTTTAACTGATTTTCACACATTACTGATTAGCATGACATGATTTAGTTCTACGTTAAGTCGCTAAAATGCCCTTGTCGAGCCTCGACGCCTAGGTCTTTCGTTCAAGTTATAACCTTATCTATTAATGAGATGCACCACGACCTAAGCAATGCTTGTATTTAATCGGTGACGGTCGCTTAATAAATATACGTCAGCCCATCCCTTACCCCGTTTACCGGAGGCCACCATGCTATTAAGCGACCCTACTCTTTTGCGCCAACAGGCATTTATTGCCGGTCAGTGGTGCACAGCAGACTCTCAACAAACTTTGGCTATACATAATCCTGCCAATGCTGAGTTACTTGGCTCTGTGCCAAAAATGGGTGCAGCAGAAAGCGCGCGGGCGATTGCCGCAGCACAGGCAGCGCTACCTGAATGGCGCGAGAAAACAGCAGCGCAGCGCGGACAGATCCTGCGGCGTTGGTTTGAGCTAATGCTTGAAAACCAAGATGATTTAGCTCTGTTAATGACCCTTGAGCAAGGCAAACCGTTAGCCGAAGCGCGCGGTGAGATTGTTTATGCCGCTTCTTTTATCGAGTGGTTCGCCGAGGAAGGTAAACGTGCTTATGGCGATAGCATTCCCAGCCCTACCAGTAGCTCGCGCTTGCTGGTGATTAAACAACCCATTGGTGTGTGCGCGGCCATTACCCCATGGAACTTCCCCGCTGCGATGATCACCCGTAAAGCCGGTGCTGCTTTGGCGGCGGGTTGTACGATGGTGATTAAACCAGCCTCAGCTACGCCATTCAGTGCGCTGGCATTGATGGTATTGGCGCAGCGCGCAGGGATTCCTGCAGGAGTTTTATCAGTCATTACCGGTAGCGCTAAAGAGATTGGTGACGAGTTCACCAGCAACCCATTGGTGCGCAAGCTATCCTTTACTGGCTCCACCGAAGTAGGTCGCCATTTGCTGCAACAATGCGCGCACGACATCAAAAAAGTCTCTTTAGAGTTGGGCGGTAATGCGCCGTTTATCGTGTTTGCTGATGCCGATTTAGATGCAGCTGTCGCGGGCGCTATTACAGCGAAGTTTCGCAATGCCGGACAAACTTGTGTCTGCGTTAACCGTTTCTATGTGCAAGATGAGGTGTACGATGATTTTGCCCAGCGCTTCACCGCAGCCGTCCAACAATTACGCATCGGCGATGGCCGTGCAGAGGGCGTCACTATTGGCCCACTGATTGATCAAGCCGCTGTGGATAAAGCGCAAGCCCATATTGCTGACGCACTCAGCTTAGGTGCATCTTTGCAGACTGGCGGTAAAGTCACTGAAGGTACTTTTTTCCAGCCTACTCTACTCACCGATGTGCCACAGCATGCCCTGTTGGCGCGCGAAGAAACTTTTGGGCCAGTCGCAGCACTGATGCGTTTTAACGATGAGCAACAGGCGATACAACTGGCCAATGACACCGAGTTTGGTTTAGCTGCATATTTTTACAGCCGTGATATTGGTCGCTGTTTCCGTGTTGCGGAAGCCTTGGAATACGGCATGGTTGGCGTTAATACTGGAGCAATCTCCAACGAAGTCGCACCCTTTGGCGGCGTAAAAGCCTCTGGTCTTGGGCGCGAAGGTTCTAAATATGGGTTGGATGAGTACTTAGAAGTTAAATATATAAACTTTGGCGGGATCAGTTAACGGCAAACCCATCAGCCGCCCTGCTCAGCAGGCGGCGGCTGACTTTAGTTTTGAGCCACTTAATCCGTTAGCAATAACGGCAAAATATGCCCTGCCGCGCCGACTAAGCTCAGTTCGCGAGGATGTTGGCAGTCCACCGGTTCAGGATTGATATGCGCAACCCAAGCGCCGCTGCGTAACGCCAATTGCGGAATTTGCGCAGCCGGTTGCACCACGCCTGAAGTGCCAATCGACAGCAAGACATCACAATTTTCTGCAGCTGTAAAAGCCGCTTCCATCTCGGCTTGCGGTAAAGCCTCACCAAACCAGACCACACCCGGGCGAATCATGCCTTGGCAATCCGGGCACAGTGGCGGCGGCAGCGCTTGCTCATGAGTCATAGCGGGTGGCTCAGCTAAGGTGTAGGGTTTGGCACAGTTAAAACAGCGCGGCTTAAAAATACTGCCATGCAGATGTAAAACCTCGCCACTACCGGCTCTTTCATGCAAGTCATCAACGTTTTGGGTAATCACTGTGAGCTTTGGCACCTGCTCTGCCAACTTAACAATGGCTTGATGAGCAGAATTAGGCTGCGCCTTTAACAATAACTGGCGTCGCCACTCATACCAGCCCCAAACCAGCTCTGGATCAGCAAGAAAAGCTTCAGGTGTGGCCAACTGCATCGGATCAAAGCGTGCCCATAATCCGCTCAATGCATCACGAAAGGTGCTGACACCGCTTTCTGCGGAGACGCCCGCACCGGTAAACACAACCACATGCTTAGCGTTATCCAGTGCCTTGATCAATTCACTGGAAATTTGAACTAACTCTCTGTGCATAACATGCTCCATAAAAGCTCAGATTAGCCAAGACTAGCAGCCAGCGTACTTTTTATGACCAGAGAGTGCTGCAAAAATATCTGTAAACAGCATAGCCTTAGCGCTAAATAACCTCCAAAATAGCTGTCCTCTGGCACAGCTTAACAGCCTGCTCACGACTTACCTTTCCGCTCGACCCCATTTCATAGGCTGCTACGTGCTCAACTTTTATTCTGCTCGCGTTCTTTTTATCACCACTCTTAGCTTTATTTTCCTCAGCGGTTGTGCGGGAGTAAAAAGCGTATCGGTCAGCACCAATGATTATATGTCGCAACGCCGTGGTGATATTTTAACCACTGGCGAGATGAGTTCTGCCGTCGGTGTCGCCTTACAAGTCGTCGGCATTAACGAAAAGCAATGCCGCGCTGCAGCGCAACAATGCCGCGACCAAGTCGCCGACAATATCGGGATTGATGATGAGCAACGCATGTCCGCTTTGGCCGAGCTCTGGCTGCAAGAAGCGCTGTCCATGGATCAGAAAATCAATGAAGGCATTCTTTCTGAAGACGTACTCAATGCCTACTTAGAAAGTGCCCGTCATGCTTACGCCTATTTATTTTTAACCGCGCGCTCACCCAGCGAACGCGCTCTAGAAGATCGCCAAACACAAGTGCGTGATTACTACAATTTTGCCGTGCAGCAAACGGTGACGCGTGCGTTTAATCAACACCACAAAAATTTACTAAACAGCATTGATGCGCAAGGTTTGTTCACCGTAGAGTCAAAGCAATGGACGATTAAAGGTCAGCTTAATGAAGTGCGCCTGGCAGAGCGTCAGCAAATACCAGAACAACTCATTCCAGCTTCATCCCTGACTTTCAAAGGTCTGCGTAACCAGTACCGTCGTGACGGTATCGGTGCTGAGTTGGTCGCAGTCACTGCCAAGCGTGTAGTCAATAAAAACAGCAAAGAAGAAGTATTTAGCGAAACACCTTTTCCAGCCATTACTGCAGTGCTGCGTTTTCCTGGTGATACCCTACAAGAAGTGCTGGACACTCAAAGTGTTGAATTACTGGGTTTTGACCCCTACAAACGTGACAGCGTCCGCTTAGCCGGTACACAGGTACCGTTAGCCGCCAACTTCACTTCAGGCTATGGCTTATGGCTGGCACGTTCGGGCTTTGCTCGTCAGTCGCTGCTGACCTTGATTGGCCGCGGTGAAGTCCTAGAAAAACCTCGTGTGTATTTAATGCAGCCTTATGACCCCAAGCGCAGAGTGATCATTATGTTGCATGGCTTAGCCAGTAGCCCAGAAGCATGGATTAATGTCGCCAACGAAGTGCTGGGTGATGAAGTGCTGCGTAAGAACTTCCAAGTTTGGCAAGTCTATTATCCAACCAACGCACCGTTGGCGTTCAATCAGCATGAGATCCGTAAAGCCATTAAAGAGACCTTAAAAGCTTTCGACCCAGAAGGTCAGAACCGTGCCTCACAAGATGTGGTGTTAATCGGACACAGCATGGGTGGCGTTTTAGCACGCTTACTGGTTTCCGAATCAGGTGATCGCTTCTGGGAGCCGATTGTCAAAACTTACGAATTAGAAGGTAAGCGCAAAGAAGCTGCCCGGAAAAAACTACGTAACTATGCCTGGTTTAAACCCATGCCAGAAGTGAGTCGCGCCGTATTTATTGCGGCTCCGCACCGCGGCACACCTTTTGCTGAAAACCGCTTCTCACGTTGGGCAGCGGGCGTCGTTAAACTGCCGGTCTCAATGCTCGGTCGTATCTCAGAAATCGCGCAACTCTTAGTTGATCCGAGTTCTGCCAACGCAGCGCCGTTGACACGGCCACTCAACAGCATTTCTAATCTAAGTAACCAAGACCCGTTCGTGCGTCTCGCCGCCGACCTGCCGATTGCCGACCGAGTGCCCTATCACTCGATTATTGGTAATAACACCCCAGAGCTCAGTTTAGATTTATCCAGCGACGGTGTTGTGCCTTACAACAGTTCACACTTAGCCGGCGCACAATCCGAAAAAGTGATCCGCTCATGGCACAGCGTGCAAGAAACACCGGAAGCAATTGTTGAGGTGAGGCGCATCCTGCATACACATTTACAAGAAACGAATGGAGTTTCGTATGTCAATTAACCCGCGTTCAATGTTGACAGTCTGCCTGCAAGTATTGCTCTCGCTGGTCATTCTTTTAGCTTCGATATGGGCATGTTTAGCTCTTTACTATCAATTACCGCTGGATATGCCATGGCGTGTTGTTGGCATATTGCTATGGGGCAGTCTCTGTCTGTTTACTTTGGTGCGCTTATGGCGCCGTAGCATCTGGAAAGGCTTATTAATCTACCTAGTGCTGCATGGCGCGCTGCTGGTTTGGTGGAACAACTTGATCCCTAGCAACAATCATCAATGGGAAGAAGACGTCGCACAGATGACCTCAGGCAGTATCGAAGGCGATCAGGTCACGCTGTTTAATGTGCGCAACTTTGACTGGCATTCAGAAACTGAGTACACCCCGCGCTGGGAAACCCGTGAGTATGACTTAAGCAAACTCACCTCAGTGGACATGCTGACCTCACATTGGGGCATGGACGCGATTGCCCACGTTCTCGTCTCATTCGGCTTTGATGACGGCCAGTTCGTTACTTTTTCGGTGGAGATTCGCAAAAAGAAAGGTCAGCAGTTTTCTGAAATCGCCGGATTTTTCAAACAATATGAACTCAGTATTCTCGCCACCGACGAGCGCGATGCGATTGGCGTTCGCCCTAATGTGCGCGGTGAAGATACCTTTTTGTACCGCATTGATATGCCCGCTGACATTCGTAAAAAGCTGTTTTTATCCTATATTGAGCAAGCCAATCAACTGATCGAGCAACCGCGTTTTTACAATACTGTCACTGCCAACTGCACCACTTTGGTGTTCGGCATGATGCAGCATATCAGTGGCGGTTTGCCGCTGGATGCGCGTTTACTTTTGACCGGTTACCTACCCAGTTACGTCCAAGAGCTTAATGGCCTCACCGATGGTTTTGATTTGGCGCAATTGCGTAGTGCTGGACGTATTACCGAGCGCTCAAAACAGGCAGGACAGAGTTCCAATTACTCAAAAATCATTCGCCAAGGCGTTCCTGGCTGGTAATTGAAAAACACAAAGTGGTAAAAAAATACCATTTTTAGTGAATTTCTGCTGAGTAATTAGCCTGCTAAGTATATTTTTACGGCGTTTTAAGTTCAAAAAACGCCTTTTAACGCAAAAATCAAAAATAATTAAAATATTTTTCTAGGCGCTTTTAGCCCAATTTCTCTATTGCCGTTTCGCAGTGCTATAGCTTGCCGAAACAGCAATTTCCACTGCTCAAAAAATAGCCTTTTCAGCCCTCTTTCCAGTGATTTCCATGCCCATGCACGGTTGTTATTATTTTTTTAGCTGCCTACTCTAAAAAGGCTCAACCAATAACCACAAGGATTTATTTTGAGTTTAGCTACCGTCAAATTCCGTCAACCTACTGGCGGTGACGGCCACGCGCTGCATCAACTGGTCGCTCGCTGCCAGCCCCTAGACACCAATTCGGTGTACTGCAACTTACTTCAGTGCACTGACTTTGCGGATACTGCTATTGCTGCACAAAACGCCGATGGCAACCTAGTTGGTTTCATTTCCGGCTACCGCCCTCCAGCCCGCCCCGACACTCTTTTCGTCTGGCAAGTTGCTGTAGATAGCAGTATGCGTGGTCAAGGTTTAGCGCTGCGCATGCTTTTAGCCCTCACTGCACGGGTTGCCGCGCAAGGCGTTCGGTTTATTGAAACCACCATTTCACCGAGCAACGCCGCTTCTCAGGCTTTATTTTTAAAAGCCTTTAATCAATTAGGAATCTCTCACAGCACCTCAGTACTGTTCTCGCGCCAGCAGCATTTTGCCGGCCTGCATGAGGACGAAGTGCTGTACCGAGCGGGGCCATTGCCTCTCGATTCCGATAAGAAAATATCATAGGACTAGACATGAAACTCTTCGAACAGAATTTCGAACAGAACGAATCTGGCGTAAGAAGTTATTGCCGCTCATTCCCCGTTATGTTCAAACAAGCACAGGGTGCTGAACTGATAACGACTGACGGTACAGGTTACATCGACTTCTTAGCCGGTGCCGGTACCCTCAACTACGGCCACAACCACCCTGTGTTGAAAAAAGCTCTAATTGAATACATCGAAAACGATGGCATAGCCCACGGTTTAGATATGTATTCCGAAGCCAAAGAGCGGTTTTTAGAAACCTTTAACCGCCTGATTTTAACGCCGCGTAAGATGCAAGATTATCTGATCCAGTTTACTGGCCCAACCGGTACTAACGCGGTTGAAGCAGCCCTAAAACTGGCGCGTAAAGTCACTGGTCGCAACAACATAATCAGCTTTACCAACGGTTTCCATGGTTGCTCGATTGGTGCATTAGCCGTTACCGGTAATCAACACCACCGTGGCGCAGCTGGCGTGACTTTGTCTGACGTCAGCCGCATGCCCTACGCCAACTATTTTGGCGATAAGGTCAATACCATTGCCATGATGGATAAAATGCTGGCTGACCCAAGCAGCGGTATCGACAAACCCGCTGCCGTAATTGTTGAAGTCGTGCAAGGTGAAGGCGGCCTTAACGCTGCTTCTGCTGACTGGGTGCGTAAGCTAGAAAAACTCTGCCGCAAGCACGACATGCTATTGATTGTCGATGACATTCAAGCAGGTTGTGGCCGTACTGGTACTTTCTTCAGTTTTGAAGAGATGGGTATTAAGCCGGACATGATTACACTATCGAAATCGATCAGTGGTTTTGGTCTACCCTTCGCCATAGTCTTGCTGCGTGAAAAGCTCGATGAGTGGACGCCAGGTGAGCACAACGGTACTTTCCGTGGCAACAACCATGCCTTTGTCACCGCAGCTGCTGCACTAGAAGAGTTCTGGCAGGACGATAGCTTCGCCAAAAGCGTGCGTGAGAAAGGCGAAATGATTGCCAAACGCATGCACAAAATCACCCGCCGTCACAGCGAGCACAATTTGTTCGTTAAAGGTCGCGGCATGATGATTGGTATCAGCTGCGCCAATGGCGAAGTAGCTGCCGAGATCTGCCAGCACGCCTTTAAAAATGGTCTAGTCATTGAGACCAGTGGTAACCACAGCCAAGTCGTTAAGTGCTTGTGCCCACTGACTATTACCCATGAGCAAATTAACCAAGCCATGGATATTCTTGATGATGCTTTTGCTGCGGTATTACCGAGCCAAGCCGCCAATAAAGTTTCATAAGACGCTGCGTCTCTGTTCGCACAGACCCGTATTGAAACTCACTGAATAAAACACTGCCGCCGCTTCGAGTGCATCGAAACGGTGGTAGTAGTGGAGATTAAAAAATGATTGTTCGTACCCTTAAAGATGCTGAAAACAGCGATCGCCGTGTTGTCACAAAAACCTGGGAAAGCACCCGCATGTTGTTGAAAGAAGACAACATGGGTTTCTCGTTTCACATCACCACTATTTATGCCAACACTGAAACTCATATTTGGTATCAAAACCACCTTGAGTCGGTGTACTGCATGAGCGGTAATGGCGAGATTGAAACCCTAGCAGACGGTAAGGTGTATCCGATCGAAGCTGGTACTTTATATATCCTCGATAAGCACGATGAGCATTTATTGCGCGGCGGTAGCGAAGACATGAAAATGGCGTGCGTGTTTAATCCACCGCTAAACGGTAAAGAAGTACACGATGAAAACGGTGTTTACCCACTTTAAGCGTCGTTTTCTCTGTACAGCGTGATATTTCTAAGCGGCTCTATAGTCATTCTGACGCCGCTTAATTACACTTCGAGTGTCCGTGCCACCTGCACGCTTGGTGGCGACACTCAACAGTGTGAGCCGCGCATCCTGCGCTTGGCTCATCTTTATTGATTAACTTATTTAGAACGGACGCACACTCATGCATACCGTAGAGAAAATTGGCGGCACTTCAATGAGCTGCTTTCAGGACGTTTTAGAGAATATTTTCTTAACCGAGCATCCTCAACACGGCCTGTACCAACGTATTTTTGTTGTATCTGCCTACAGCGGCATGACCAACCAATTGTTAGAACATAAGAAAACCGGCGAAGCAGGTGTCTATCAGCGCTTTGCCGAAGCCAGTGGCGAAGAAGCGTGGCAAGAGCCTTTAGAAAAGGTTCGCGAGGCGATGCTGGCAAAAAACGCTGAAATATTCACTGATAAAACTCATGCTTTAGAGCAAGCAAATCAGTTTATTAATAGCCGGATTGATGACTGTGCTGAAGTCATGCACAGCTTGCATCAGCTGTGCCATTTCGGCCATTTCCAGCTCACCGAACACCTAATGAAAGTCCGCGAAATGCTGGCGTCTCTAGGTGAAGCGCACAGTGCTTTTAATACTGTGTTGGCCCTAAAGCTTAAGGGCATCAATGCTCGCTTTGCTGATCTGACCGGTTGGCAAGCAGCGACACCGCTGCCTTTTACCGAAATGATCGAGCACCACTTTAAAGGCATCGACTTCAGTAAAGAGCTGGTGATTGCTCCAGGTTATACCCATTGCACTGAAGGCTTGATGAACACCTTTGATCGCGGCTATACCGAGATCACTTTCGCCCAGATTGCCGCAGCAACTGGCGCTAAAGAAGCCATCATTCATAAAGAGTTTCACCTCAGCACCGCTGATCCAAATTTGGTTGGCGCGGACAAAGTGGTGACCATCGGCATGACCAACTACGACGTAGCCGATCAGCTGTCGAACTTAGGAATGGAAGCCATTCACCCACGTGCGGGTAAAACCTTGCGCCGTGCCGGTGTGCAGTTGCGTATTAAGAACGCTTTTGAGCCAGAGCATGCTGGAACCTTAATCAGCCAAGACTATGCCAGCGTAACCCCTCGCGTAGAGATTATTGCCGGCCGTAAAGATATGTTCGGTATTGAAGTGTTCGACCAAGAAATGCTCGGTGACATGAGCTACGACACTGAAATCACCAACATTATTAAGCAACTCAAGTTGTATGTGGTGAACAAGTCGCGTGATGCCAACAGCATTACTTATTACTGCGCAGGTTCACGCAAGATCATTAATCGTGCCGCACGGATGATTGAAGAGCATTATTCAAGCGCAGAAGTGACAGTGCATAACGTTGCCATTGTTTCAGCGATTGGCTCGAATATGAAAGTCAAAGGCATTCTGGCGAAAACCGCAACCGCTTTGGCTGATGCAGGCATCAGTGTGCAAGCGCTGCAGCAGACCATTCGCCAAGTGGAAATGCAGATTACCGTGCAAGAAAGTGACTACGATGCAGCGATTATTGCCTTGCACCGCGCTTTGATTGAGCCAGAAAACTACACCGATGTGATTGTCTTCCCAGACGCCGCACACGCTTAGCCTGTATCCCGCGGCTACAACTGCGGTTACTCGAAGCTCTACCGCGCAATATCAACCAAAGATATTGCGCGGTTAGCCTAAATCGCCTGAGACTCAATCTTCCCTTCATTTCGCACTACAAATTGATCACTACGACAATCAATCCTTTTTGCGCTTGCTGTGTTGCTGCGTTACCATTGCCAAACTTTTTAACGCCCTAAAGGACGTCGCAATGAACCGTGTTCTATACCCGGGAACCTTCGATCCAATCACCCGTGGCCATAGCGATCTGATTGAACGCGCTGCGCGTATCTTTGACCATGTGATTGTTGCGGTGGCTGCCAGCCCGAAAAAAAACCCACTGTTTAGCTTGGAACAACGTGTGGCTTTAGCCAAGGAAGTCACGGCGCACTTACCTAACGTTGAAGTGGTTGGCTTTGACAATCTATTGGCGCACTTTGTTAAAGAAGTGAATGCCAACGTATTAATGCGTGGTTTGCGTGCAGTCTCAGACTTTGAATACGAGTTTCAGTTGGCCAATATGAACCGCAAATTAGCGCCCGATGTAGAAAGCTTATTTCTAACACCATCGGAAAAGTACTCATTTATTTCATCAACCTTAGTGCGCGAAATCGCGGCACTCGGCGGCGATATAACTGAATTTGTGCATCCGGCAGTCTCTAGCGCACTGACTGAACGCTTCAAAAAATGATTTATAGCAAGCATTGCTCTTGCTGATGCTGCGCAAAGGCTTCGATTGCGGCACAATTAGCACATTCATTTGGCATTGTGCCCTTACCGCTCTATAGGAGTCGCTCCATGTCGTTAATCATTACGGATGACTGCATCAACTGTGATGTCTGTGAACCTGAATGTCCCAACAGCGCTATTTCACAAGGTGAAGAGATCTACGAAATTGATCCAAACCTATGTACTGAGTGTGTTGGTCATTACGATGAACCACAGTGCGTACAAGTGTGTCCCGTCGACTGTATTCCGCTTGATGCAAACAATGTGGAAAGCAAAGACGAGCTAATGGAAAAGTACAAGATCATCACCGGTCAGGCATAAGTTACGCTATGCACCAACTACACAGGGTTGTTCTCAGCGTTTTCCTCTGCTGGACGCTCACGGCGAACGCTGAACAACCTCCTGAGCACGCCTATGTCAGCAGCGCCCATCCTTTGGCCAGTGCGGCCGGCATTGAAATTCTGCGACAAGGCGGTAACGCCATTGATGCTGCAATTGCGGTCACTGCTGCGCTGGCGGTAGTTGAACCTTATGGTTCAGGTTTAGGTGGCGGCGGTTTTTATTTGCTGCGCCGTGCCGGCCAACCGGCTGATTATCAATTTTTAGATGCGCGCGAACGTGCGCCGCTTACCGCGCACCCTGATCTGTACCGTGTCGATGGCGTGGTTGATCCTAAATTATCCCTAGACGGCGCTCTAGCAGCTGCTATCCCAGGCATACCTGCTGCACTGGGCGAACTGACACAACGTCACGCCCGCCTGTCTTTAGCCGCAAACCTAGCGCCAGCGATTACCTTGGCCCGCGATGGTTTTGCCATTGACGCGGTGTATCAAGAGCGCGCGGGTTGGCGTTTAGCTGCGCTACAAAAAGATCCAGAATCCTCGCGTTTGTTCTTAGACCAACAGGCGATTCCACAACAAGGCTGGATTTTACGTCAACCAGAATTAGCCGCGACGTTAAGCATGCTGGCCAAACAGGGCACAAACAGTTTTTACCACGGCGCTTTTGCTGAAAAACTGGTGACTGCAGTGCAGCAAGCTGGAGGCATTTGGTCAACAAAGGACTTAAGCCAATACAAAGTTAAGTGGCGTACTCCACTGATTGTGCCGCTGGCCGAACAGCGTCAACTGATTACTGCACCACCGCCTTCCGCTGGTGGCGTTGCCATTGCGCAAAGTTTATTGATGCTGCAGCGCCTACCTTGGCAACAAGCAGAACCGGCACAACGTGCTCATTACCTTGCTGAAGTGTTCCGCCGCGCCTACCGTGATCGCGGTTTACTCGGCGATCCAGACTTTATTGATAACCCTACTCAAGCCCTGCTGGCACGCGCGCACATTGTGCAGATGACTGACAGCATCCAAGTCGACCAAGCAACGCCCAGCGCCAGCTTAGCGCCCAGTACAGAGATCCATGAAGGCGACCACACCACGCACTTTGCCGTGCTGGATCAACAGGGCAATGCCGTTGCTGCCACGTTATCGCTGAATATGATGTTTGGCGCTGCTTTTACTGTGCCCGGCACAGGTCTACTGCTGAATGATGAAATGGATGACTTTGCTGCTGACCTACAAGGCAGTAATGCCTATGGACTCAGCGCTAGCGTGGCCAATGCGGTGCAAGCTGGAAAGCGACCCTTATCGTCCATGAGCCCAAGCTTTTTAGAAGGCCCGAACGATTTTGCTGCTTTTGGCACACCCGGTGGCAGCCGTATTCCAAGTATGAATGTGTTGTCGATGCTGGAATATTTAAACGGTCAAACACCTAAGCAATGGGTCGCTACGGCGCGCGTGCATCATCAGTATTTGCCCGATGTACTGGGCTTTGAGCCTGGCGCTTTAACTCTGCAACAACAGCAGCGCCTGCAGAAAAAAGGCCACACACTCGAAGAGTTAACCCGTAATTACGGTAATCAACAAGTGCTGTTATGGCAGAAGAAGACTGGGCACAGCGATGCAGCCAGTGACCCGCGTGGTCAAGGCGTCAGCCTCAGCCACTGAGGCGCGACTAGCGCAACTGAATAAGCGGAAAATCATCGTCATCGCCACCTAGGCGGCGCACTTCACGCAACAATTCATTCTCACCGACTAAACCCAGCTGCATCACATTGCGCAAGCTTTGCGTGATCCGGCTGGAGTAGCCTAAATCATTCATCAATGAACTGGCCTGCAGGTTATCCAACTGCTGATTACGTACTTCGCTAAAGATACGATGACGGAAATCTGCATCAAACTTTGCCGCCTGCCCTTCCATCCAATCCAAGCGGCTGCGCCAGACATCATCGGGCAGATCTAAACGCCCAATCTCGCGTATCTGCCGAAGCACCCACAGCACATGACTGCGCATCTCTAAATAATGGGTGTGCACATGCGCGCGGTCATCTCTTAAGTAACGACCAAGGTTTTTTTGCAAATGTTTCGCATCTTTTACCGCGTCGACCAACTGCAGAGCAACCACTTGGCAAGTCATCCAAAACTGCTGATGCTCTTCGTCCATGCTTGCATCAAGACGGCTCATAAAACCTAATAAATCGGAGTACACGCCCTTAATATGGCGCTGATAGAGCTCTTCTGCATCTAAACAATCGCTATCATTCGGGCGTGCATTTAAGCGCGCCTCATCAACTTTTATACTGAACAGTTGCTCAACCGGTTGGTACAAGGCATGACAAATCACTTCTAAACTCAAACGGCCCAAATGCTGCAGTTCCTGCACCACTGCGCGCGAAGCGGTATCAACGGTAGCCAACGCTGCATCATTTAAGTAACGCGCACGGGTTTCCGACAGAACACGCTGTTCAACCACTGCCCGCTGACCGGTTTGCACATCAGCAATCAACACTTTGGGTTCTTGGCGATCCGGTAAAAATCGACACAGCCAGACTTCGAGTTGGCGCTGCCAAGGCCAAAACAGCAGCACGCCAATCAGGTTAAATAAGGTCTGAAACATCGCCAACTGCAGCAGAGTATTACTGCCTGCACCCAGCACCGCCATCAGCCATTGTGACAACCATGCCAAGGGCGAGAGCAGCAATAAGGTAATGATACCGGTGATGGTGTTAAACAGTGCATGCACCAGAGCCAAGCGCTGCCCGCCACGATTACCACCCAACCAGCCGACAATGGCGGTCGTCACGCTGCTGCCAACATTACCGCCAATGGCAATCGCCATCCCCTGCCAGAGTTCAATTTGGCCTCCGGCTAATGCCGCCAAGATCAACATCAAAGTGGCATGACTCGATTGCAAGACCGCAGTCAATGCTAAACCTATCGCGACAAAAGCTAGTTGCCCAAGTAAGCCTTCGCCCATCTGTTCGGTCAGGTCAATGCTGCTACCAAAAGCGTTAAAACCGCCTTTGATTTCATCAATACCTAAGAAGATAAAGGCAATGCCCAGCACGATGCGGCCAGCGGCTTTGCTATTTGGACCATTAAAACCAGCCAGCACGCCAAATACCAATAAAGGTAGCGCCAGCGGACTTAAGCTGAAATTTTGCCCCGCCGCAGCCAACAGCCAAATCCCGCCACTGGTACCAAGGTTGATACCCAATAAGATCGAGATGCCGCCAGCCAACTGAATTAAACCGGTACTGATAAACGCAATCGTCAGTAATGACATCAAGGTGGTGGATTGCAGCACCATGGTGCCACCCACACCAAATAGAAAGCCTTTAAAAGGCGTTGCTGTACTGCGCTCTAAAAGCTGCTCTAGGCGTCCGCCGGCCAGTTGCTTTAAGCCTTCTTCAAGACACTGCATGCCAAACAAGAACAATGCCAAACCTGCGCATAGCTGCAGCCAGCCGGCGCTATACCAAAAACTGCTGGCCAAAATGGCAAGGGCTAACACAGGTAATAAAAACGACTTAAGCTTGCCCATACACTCACCAATGCGCAGACGATTAATCAAGATAATAAAGTTTATATGCTGCACACAGCAGATTTCGCCCTGCATTTGCGCAGCGCAGTAATCTTTAAAGCGTAAATAAACAAGGATTCAGCAGCCGAGTAAAATGGCACTCATTGCAGCGTCGCACAGAAGAAATAATTATATATACAACACTACGCAAAAAAGGCCACTCTCACGCATGAGGCAGCCTTGATAAATGCGTCGACGGAACTTATTCGTCGTGGTTGTTATAACCGTCTTTAGTGCAACCCAAGCAGCGTACAAATGCGGCTTTGCCTGGCTCAACTACAAGCGCGTGGCCGGTACGACCAATACCACCGCCCATCGCGGTAAAAGGTAAAGTCACGACAAACAAGCCAGCACCAATTACCGTTGCGGCAATGAGCAGTGGGCGAGCAATGACGACGTCAGCGACAATAGCATAAGCATGAGGCGCTTCTACTTCATAAATAGGGTTCCCACTTACATTAGAACTGGAAGCAGATGCAGGGATGCTCATCAAGCTCATGCACAGCGCTAACAATGCAGCAGTTGTTCGAAACATATTCATAACAGCGATCCTTCAGCAGATTTTTTTATTAACTAGAATGACTATATACAGCACATCAGCGTTTGTCAGCGTGAACTGCTTCAATCAGTCAGTAAAAAAGCACTTTTAAGTGTCTTTTCACATTAGCGCTGACATTTAGCACAATAAACACTTGCACGTTGCCCTAACTTTACGTCCCTTAACTCACTGCCACAAGATAAGCATGGCTGTCCTGTGCGGCCATAGACAAAAAGTTTTTGTTGAAAGTAGCCTGGTTTACCGTCACCACCGACAAAATCACGCAAGGTGGTACCACCTTGTTCAATCGCAGCGGCCAAAATACGTTTAATTTCTGCCGTCAACTTGGCATAGCGTGCTTTAGAAACACTACCGGCTTCACGGCGCGGATCAATCCCGGCGGCAAATAACGCTTCGCTGGCATAGATATTACCCACACCCACCACGACAGCGTTATCCATAATGAACGGCTTGATTGGCATACTACGGCCGCGCGAGCACTCATACAGATGATTAATAGAAAAATCATCCAGCAATGGCTCAGGCCCAAGTTTTTGTAGGAGCTTATGCTGCAGAGGCGACTCAGTACTCCACAGCATCGCACCAAAGCGCCGTGGATCGGTGTAGCGTAAAACCAAGCCTGACTCCAACTCAATATCGACATGGTCATGCTTGGCCACTGGCGTGTCCGCCGCAACCATACGCAAGCTGCCTGACATGCCCAAATGACTGATCAAAGTGCCCACTTCAGCGCCGATCAGTAAATACTTAGCACGGCGCTCAACGCTGACAATTTGTTGCCCCGACAAGCGCACATCCAAATCTTCAGGAATCGGCCAGCGCAAACGCGCATTACGCACCACCACTCGCTGTACACGCTGGCCGATTAGATGCGGAGCAATGCCACGTCGGGTGGTTTCAACTTCAGGAAGTTCAGGCACGATCAGTTACGCTGCAACACACGAGTGGTCACCGCTGTGCGACCTGGCAATTCCATGATCAGCTCATCACCTGCCTGCAACGGACCCACACCCGCTGGCGTACCGGTTAACACCACATCGCCCGGCTGTAAAGCAAACTGCCCAGCCATGTGTTGAATCAGTGGAATGATCGGATAGAGCATTTCACCACTGTTGCTGTCTTGACGCACTTCACCATTGATGGTCAAACGCACATTAATATCAGTTGTGTCGCTCACGGCAAAACCCGAGATAAAAGGCGCTAACACACAAGCACCATCAAAAGATTTCGCCACTTCCCACGGCCAGCTCTTTTCTTTGAGGCGCTCTTGCACATCACGCAAGGTCAAATCCAGCGCCGGGGCAAAGCCAGAAATCGCATCGATTACTTCATCTGCACTAGGCTCTCGCGATAAAGGTTTACCAAGCAATACAGCAATTTCAATTTCATAATGCACTGCACCACGGTCCTGTGGAATATTAAAACCACCGTCTGGCGACACTACACAGCTTGCAGGCTTAATAAACAATAAGGGCTCAGTCGGTATTGGATTATTGAGTTCTTGCGCATGCGCAGCATAGTTACGTCCCACACAGACCACTTTACCCACAGGAAAGTGAATGCGTGTACCGTCAATGTATTGATGTTGATAGCTCATAAAAAACCCTTAAAGACTTAAAAGCGGTCGACTGCGATAACAGTCGATCCAAGCGTTAAACTGGGAAAATTTTACCCGGATTCATAATGCCATTCGGATCAAAAATCGCTTTAATCGCCTGCATGTAGGCAATCTCTTCAGCAGAACGACTGTAGTGCAAGTAATCACGCTTAGTCATACCCACACCGTGCTCTGCTGAGATGGAGCCATTGTACTTCTGCACGGTTTCGAAAACCCATTGGTTAACAGTCGTACATTGGGCAAAAAACTCATCTTTGCTGAGATTATTCGGTTTGAGGATATTGAGGTGTAAGTTACCGTCACCAATATGGCCAAACCACACCACTTCAAAGTCTGGGTAGTTTTTCGCGACAATCTCATCAATATCACGCAAGAAAGCTGGCACTTGGCCGACAGTCACCGAGATATCGTTTTTGTACGGCGTCCAATGAGCGATGGTTTCGGAAATGTATTCGCGCAGCTTCCACAGATTCTCTAATTGCTGCTCGCTTTGACTCATGACACCATCAAGCACCCAGCCTTGCTCGACACAATGCTCGAAGGTAGCCAAGGCTTGCTCAGAGACTTCTTCACTGACCGCTTCAAATTCAATCAAGGCATAAAATGGGCAGTCGGTCTCAAAAGGTGCAGGCACATCACCGCGCGCTAACACTTTAGCTAGGGCTTTATCTGAGAAAAACTCAAAGGCCGTCAGGTCTAAGCTATTTTGAAACGCATGCAGCACTGGCATGATGGAATCAAAATCTGGCGCACCCAGCACTAAAGCAGTGAGGTTTTTCGGCGCACGATCTAGACGCATGGTTGCTTCAACAACAAAACCTAAAGTCCCTTCAGCACCGATAAACAGCTGACGCAAATCGTAACCTGTGGCGTTTTTGATCAAATCTTTATTCAGCTCAAGCACATCACCTTTACCCGTGACGACTTTCATTCCAGCCACCCAGTTACGCGTCATGCCATAGCGAATCACTTTAATACCGCCGGCATTGGTGCCGATATTGCCGCCAATCTGGCTGGAACCCGCAGAGGCAAAGTCAACCGGATAGTACAAACCCTTATCTTCAGCAAACATTTGTAATTGCTGGGTGGCCACGCCAGGCTGGCAGACCACGGTGCGATCCATCTCGTTGAAGGCTAATATTTGGTTCATGTTATCAAACGACACTACCACTTCACCGTTGGCTGCAACGGCACCAGCGGAGAGACCTGTGCGCCCACCCGATGGGACTAGCGCCACCTTGTGCTGGTTAGCCCAGCGCACAATGGCTTGCACTTGCTCGGTGGTTTTTGGAAAGACAATGGCGACGGGGGCTGGAGCAAAGTGCTTGGTCCAGTCCTTACCGTAAGCTTCTAATGAATCCGCATCAGTCAGTACTTTACCGGCATCAACAAGGGTTTTTAGCTCTTCTATAAGGGCAAGATCGGTCATTTTGGGAACTCTCACACTGTTCATGGTCTGCCTGAAGACTCTTCACGTCATAAGGCTGGCTGTTTTTTCTGTTGCTTATGGTAGCATGGGCACCCCGCTAGTCGCGCCTCACGCCGATTCCCGGGCCGGCTTTATTTTTTTGCCGTTCCGGTCAGTTCTCACTGTCCGTCAACTTGCCATTCACATCAGGACAACAGGTCTACGCAGATGAGTAAAACATCGCTTGATAAAAGCAAAATCCGTTTTCTTCTTCTTGAAGGTGTTCACCAGAACGCAGTAGATACACTGCATGCGGCTGGATATACCAATATTGAGTATATTACCGGCGCACTACCAGAAGCTGAATTAAAAGAAAAAATCGCCGATGCCCATTTTATTGGCATCCGCTCGCGCACTCAATTAACTGAAGATGTTCTTGAATGTGCACAAAAACTAATTGCTGTCGGCTGTTTCTGCATCGGCACCAACCAAGTTGACCTCAATGCCGCACGTGAGCGTGGTATTGCAGTGTTTAACGCACCGTACTCCAACACCCGTTCAGTCGCCGAGTTGGTGTTAGCGCAAGCCATTATGCTGATTCGTGGCATTCCACAGCGTAACGCTGCTTGTCACCGTGGCGGCTGGATGAAAAGCGCAACTGACTCCTTTGAAATCCGTGGCAAAAAGCTTGGCATCATCGGTTACGGTTCAATTGGTACGCAACTGTCGGTATTGGCCGAAGCACTGGGTATGCATGTCTACTACTATGACGTAGTGGCTAAGTTACCGCTGGGCAATGCAATACAAGTGGCAACACTTGATGAGTTGTTAGCCATGTCTGATGTGGTTTCTCTGCACGTACCTGAATTGCCATCAACGCAGTGGATGATTGGTGAGAAAGAAATTCGCACCATGAAAAAAGGCAGTATTTTGATGAACGCGGCGCGCGGTACTGTCGTTGTCATTGAAGCATTGGCTGAAGCGATCAAAGACAAGCACCTGTTGGGCGCTGCAATTGACGTATTCCCAGTGGAGCCACGTGCCAACGGCGAAGAGTTTGAAAGCCCATTACGTGGCTTTGATAACGTAATTTTGACTCCGCACATCGGTGGTTCAACTCAAGAAGCACAGGCCAATATTGGTCTGGAAGTAGCTGAGAAGCTGGTGAAATACAGTGACAACGGTACGTCCGTGTCTTCTGTTAACTTCCCAGAAGTTGCTCTGCCATCACACCCTGGCAAACACCGTATCCTGCATATTCACCAGAATATTCCAGGCATGATGGGTGCAATTAACAAGGTGTTCGCCGACAACAAAATCAACGTTTCTGGTCAGTTTTTACAAACTAACGAAACTGTTGGTTATGTAGTGATTGATATTGATGCTGAGCATTCAGAGCTGGCGTTAAGTAAGCTACAAGAAGTAGAAGGCACGATGCGCTGCCGTATTCTTTACTAAGAAGCGTCGCACAGTGTGTCATCAAGGGAAGCTTAGGCTTCCCTTTTTAATGCCTGCAAATGAGGACACCACTAAACATTGTCGAGCGCGATGAGATGCAAGAGGCAGGCAGCGCAGCAGATCGCAAGCACAGAGACCTTTAAGCGCGGCGGCGTAACCAGCCGGTAATCGAGAGACGATCACGGGTTGCCGGCAAGACTTCATGCGGCCATTTCTCTGACATAAACACCAACAAGGTGCCCGCCTGCGGCACCACATCATGCGTTTGCTGATCATCTAAATACATGCGTAACTCACCACCCTGCTCTGGCAGCCACTGCTCATTAAGGTAGGCGACGCAGGTCACTACACGGCGGTCATCGTCGCGAAAACGATCCAAATGTTTTTTATAAAACGCACCGGGCGGGTATAAAGCAAAATGCCCCTCAAAATCTTCTAGGCCTAAAAACAAGGTTTGGTTAATCGCGCTACGCAGTTGTTCGATCAATGCTAAATAACGGTCGACAGCTTGATGCTGCCCTGCTTCTAGCCATTGGATCTGATCACCTCGAATCCCCGTATGCACGACTTTAGCCACACCACGACCAATACCTGCTAGTTCTAAATGCCCACGCTGGGCACGTTTATGGCACTCTTTGGCCAATTGCGTTGTCAGATCAGTAGGAATGAAAATACTCTGTTGTGACCAGCCATGTGTAGCCAAATCATCAACAATACGCGCAAACAGTGGTGCGATTGGTAGTGTGTTCATTTTTAACCCAAGTGTAGAGCTCAATAGTGTTCATGTTGAACGCTGCTTCGTAAGGGTTAGCCCAGCATACTGGCATGCATTTGCTGCATAATAAGCTGATTTTTGCTGGCCACATACTTTTTTTGTGAGTGCTGCGTTAACCTATACTCAATCACTGTTTCACGAACATGTTCAGCGTTTTTAATCTTGTTTTTCTGGGGAAATTTATGCGTTTTTTATTAGTGTTGTGCATGCTATTGGGCAGTCCAAGTGTTTTTGCCGATGCCTACCTTGAACTGTACCAAAAAGCCGGCTGGCCACAGCAGCAAACACATTTTTCCAGCGCTCTAGAACAGGCACAATTGCGTTACAAAAACACGTTACCCAGCGCGATATATCAAGCATTACTGGAGAATAGCAATAAGCGTTTTGCCACTGATGCCATGCATCAACGTGGACAACAAGCGCTGCGCCAGAACTTAGACAGTCCCAGCAGCGCTTTAGCTTTTTTTAATTCAGCGATTGGGCAAAAAATCAGTACCGCGGAAGTGGCAGCAACCCACCCTGAGCAGTTGCAACGCTATGCCGCAGGCTTACCGGCGATTGAAGCAGATGCCACGCGACGTTTGCTGATCCGTCATTTGGCTAATGCACTACCTGCCAGTAAATCCGGCGCAGAAGTGACATTAGCATTAGGTAGTGTCGCCGCTGACAGCTTAAGCCAAATGTTGCCCGGCCTGATGGGCGCAGAACAAGCCAATGCTTTACTGGAAAGTCAACGTCAGCGCTTACTCACAGAAATAGATGCCAATATTGATAACACCTTACTGCATGTTTACCGAGATTTATCTGACGCTGAACTGGAAGAGTTTGTCAGCTTTGCGCAATCGCCTGAAGGACAAGCCTACTACCAAGCCGCGTTTAAAACACTGCAAGCCAGCTTGAGTAACCCGCAATAATATTAAGCGAACCAGCAGACTAACTAAGTTGCTCGGTTAAAAACTGAAAGTACTGTTCACGCATGACTGTTTGCTCATTGGCCAAATGATGCCGCGCCTCTGGCAGCAAAAGTATTTTTGGCTGGCTGAATTTATCATTTAAAACATTGAGATTATGTTGCCAGTCCACCGTCATATCTGCATCGCCTTGCACGATGATCGGACTACGACCGCTGGGCTTAGCTTGCTCGATATAGTTAATCCACTCGGCTAATGCACCCACCCAAGCGGTCGGTAAAATACGCGCTTGCAATGGATCATTACGGACAAACTCGACAAATGCCGCATCATTGGAGTTGTTGGAAAAGCTCCTTGGCACGCTGCGCCGAAAGGGTTTCACCAACTGATAGAGCAGTTTGGATTGCTGCCATGCACGTGGACGCACCAGCGGCGCAAGCAAAATCGTCTCGCCCAGTTGTGAGACGGGCGACTGATTGAGCAAATAATCAAAAGCAATCGCACCGCCGGTGCTTTGTCCAAGCAAATGCCAAGGTTTGGGCAATTGCAACTGCTCAGCTTTAGCCAGTAAGGCTTGCAGTACCTGCTGATACTCTTGAAAGCTGTTAATGCTGGCGCGCGCACCGCTGGATAAGCCATGCCCTGGGAAGTCGCAGCTGAGCACGGCAAAACCTTGGCGTAAAGCCCAGTCATAGACATGGCCATACAAGCCCATATGATCATAGTAGCCATGCAGCACAATGACCGTTGCCAAGGCCTGCACAGGTCGTAAAACCTGCATGGCAAGGCGATAACCAGCGACTTCAACCATGCCCAAGCGAGCGTCCAAGTCTGGGAACTGCTGAGCAAAATCAATTTGATAAAAGCGTCGCCAGAGCTGCGCCAACTCAGGATCAACACTGCTCCGTTGCAATGCAGGCAAAGCGCGCCGTAACTGCTCTGGATTAAAGGTATTGATCATCAGCGTGACTCCTGCAAGCGCCATGCGGCATCATGGACATATCTGTTTTTTGTGACTCATGGCAACCTATACTACCTTGTTAGCCGACTTTTTATGAAAGCATCTACTTTGAAAAAAACTCTTATTGGCCTGGCTTTATTACTGTGGCTGGGCGCTATGCTGACCGGTTTATGGTGGTATAAAACCCGTTTTATCCGACCATTTAGCGAAACCACGGCAATCTTTAGCGGCCAACAGTTGCGCTTGCCTAACAGCATTGCTGGCAGCGGCGCCATACGCTTTGTGCATTTTTGGGACCCAGCTTGTCCATGCAATGTCGGCAATCAGCAACACTTAGCTGAAATGCTCGAGCGCTACGCCGATGATGTGGAATTTTATCATTTGCAAAAACCCGGCAGTAGCGGGCAGTTACCAAAAGTTTTAAGCGCTATGCGTCATTTAAGCGGTTTGCCTGGTGCCGAACAATTGCCCGCCAGTCCCGCTGTGGCAATCTGGGATCGTGCAGGACAGTTAGCTTATTTTGGCCCTTATAGCGAAGGCGCAGTGTGTAACTCTAGCAATAGCTTTATCGAGCCCGTGTTAGATGCCTTAATTAATAATCGGCCGGTCAATGCGGCAAACACCTTGGCTGTAGGCTGTTTTTGTGATTGGCAGCAGAATCTTGACAAATGATAGGTTTAGCAAACTGTGTTAGGATTCGCGCAACCAATACGGCTATAAAAGGCTGTCCACTCACTTATACCAGTGGAACATAAAATGGAACCGCATCCTTTATATCAAAAGATTTTACGTGAACATCATCTATTTGCTGCACTCAATGATGCACAAATCACCCAGTTGATTGAAGAAAGCCAGCTGGTCAATTTAGAAAAAGGGGCTTACGTCTTTCGTCAAGGCGACCCATGCAATAGTTTTGGCTTTGTGATTTCCGGTAGCGTCAAAATCTACCGTTTAACCCCGGACGGTCAGGAAAAAGTCTTCGAAGTGATTGGCGATCGCAACATTTTTGCTGAGGCGATGATGTTTATGGGCACTGGTGCTTATGTAGCGACAGCACAAACCGTGCTACCGACACAACTATTACTGTTATCAAACGTCACTTATACCCGTTTATTGCGTGAGAACACAGAAACGGCAATGGCCTTGCTAGCAGCACTGTCAGTGCGCATGCATCAGCGTTTAAATGAAATTGAAATTCTCTCATTAAAAAACGCAACCCACCGGGTGATCCGCTATATTTTGGCGCAAGCGTTACGCGCATGCAGCAAATGCAGCACGCCAAGTTTTGAATTACCTATGGCTAAACGTTTAGTCGCTGGCCATTTATCAATTCAACCGGAAACTTTTTCGCGGATTATTCACCATCTGAGTGATGAAGGCATTATCAAAGTGGATGGCCGTTTAATCTGCATCTTAAATCGTGATCGTCTCGAAAATTACGAATAAAGCTGTTACTTGATAGCTATCAAGCCCTCTGTTGTGCAAGTTATGACAGGATCTGCAAAAAGGAGGGCATGCTTATGACAACCTGTTTGTACTGCCAACACGACAACCCTGCCGAGCAATCGGTGTGTGAAAACTGCGGGATGAATTTACCCGAGCACACCGAACGTAATCAGGCCCTGCGTTTATTACGCTTTAAACTCTTTGTGATTGGCTTGACCATTTTTTGTGCAATTATGATTGTCTGGTTGCCCCGCAGTAATCCTGCTGGCGGCTAAGCAGAAGGTTTAAGCGTCTGCCCGTCGCGGCTTTGCCAAAACACCCGCAATAGCAACAGAAAACTCAGCGACCAAAATACTGCTGCGCTCAACAGCCAAGCACTACTTTGCTGTCCCAGTAATGCGGGGATCACCCGCAATAACGCGGCACAATTCATCAGCACGCCGGCAACATGACTCAAAGGCCGAGCATTAGGATCGCGAAATCGCTGCATCAATTGCGTACGCGCCATCACCGTAAGCGTCAAAGTGCCTAACGCGCCAACGGTGATGGCATGCACTGCGGCACTCAGTAACGCAGGCTTAAACAGCAAGGCGCAACCCAACAAAGATAAACCCAAGGCCAGCCACGCGTAGCCTGCTCCCAGTAGTAATAAATCCGCCCGATCTAAACAGTGCCATAACTGCCAGCGCGCCAGACGCAGTGCGGTCAACAGGCCGCAGCTTAAAACCACAGCGCCGGCCAACTGTTCACTAAGCAGACCCGGCAAGGGATAGAGCGCCAACGCAACAAACAACAGAATCAATACTGCTCCTTCAATATTGGGCTGCACGCGCGCCTGTAAAGTACGCTGCTGACGTAACAAATGCCCCGCCACTGCCGGCGCGATAATGCGCCCGCCCATAAAGAACATCAGCAAAGTTAAGCCCAGTAACAGCTCCAGCAGAACGCTTTGCTCTTGCCAAGCCGGTTGCGCGGCGAGCACCAATAAGCTGCAGAGAACAATCAATAACGGTGCAGTGGTTTTATTGCGCCATTTTTTGGCTGAACGGGCAAAGCGTGGCACTGTCCAGTACGCCGTCAAGCCTGCAACCAATACAGCGCCAGCGACAGCCATGAGACCGCCTGGCAAGGATAAAAAGCCAATCCGTGCCAACAGCCAAACACCGATCAATAACAGGATCTTGCGTCCTTCCTGCGGCCCTAACAGATAACCTGCGACCACCAGCATGGCGTAACCAATCAATAGCTCATGGGCATGACCGAAGGCGCTGTACAATCCTGCCGGTGCCGACACCCCGTAGAGCAAGGCCAAAATCGACCATGGCATGAGCAACGCCGCATAAGCAGCTGCCAGCGGAAACAGATAATAACTGGCTGGCTTATTACGCTTTTTCCGCACTAGCTGTTCAGCATTACTCACAGATATTACCTTCCTCGTTTGATTAGAGGTTTCTACCTATTGGGTCAACTGACGATACAACTGCGGTAAACGTGTCGGCAAATGCTCTGGTTCACGAATCAAGGTGTAGCCATTCGCACCAAACATATAGGGCAGATAGTCAGCGGCTTCACGGTCAATGGTAATGCAAAATGGAATAATGCCCATTTTCTGTGCTTCTAATACCGCTTGCCGAGTATCTTCCACACCGTAACGGCCTTCATAGAGGTCCAAATCATTGGGCTTACCATCGGTGACTAGCAATAGCACTCGGCGCTTGTGCGGACGGTCTTTTAATAGCGCACTGGCTTGGCGAATCGCCGCGCCCATGCGTGTGTAATAACCGGGCTTCAGACCTTGAATGGTACCGCGCACGCCGTCTTCATAGCGCTGATCAAAGCGTTTTATCTCTTGCATACGCACTTGATGGCGACGCAGTGAAGAAAAACCATACAGGGCAAAATCATCACCCACAGCCGAGAGTGCCTCGCCAAACAGCAACATACTGTCAGCCACCACATCGATCACGCGGCGCTCATCATTGATGTGCGAATCCGTCGACATGGATAAGTCGGCCAACAATAAACAGGATAAATCACGGTGCTGTTGACGTTTTTCCATAAACAAGCCGCGCTCAGCCACTTGACCATGCTGACGCTCGACATGGAAGTCCAAGCAGGCCTGCAAATCCAGCTCATCACCTTGCGGCTGCTGATGCAGCCAACGTGGCTCACTGCGTAAATTCTCAAATTGACGGCGAATACGCCGCGCCAGCTGACTCAAACGCAACGGCAAAGGTGCCGCTTCTTGGTCGCGTGGTTGCATCATCTGCACATTAACAAAGTCCGCTTGCAGAGCATTTTTGCGAAAATCCCACTCGGGCAGTTTGATGCCCTCGCCCAGCGGAATATCATCGATATCCGATGGTGGTAAATCCAAGTGCAGCTTTAAACCGCCACCTTTGCGTTTACGTTTACGCGATAAAGCAATTTCATCTAAATCATCGGCAACCCGCGCCGCATCGAGATCTTCGTTGTCATCACCACAGCGATCGACATCAATGTGTTCTGACCAACTGAATAGGTTCTCTAAGCGAAATAACAATAAGCCTTCTTTGCCCGAATTATCTTCAACTCGCTTGGCTTGCTTGCGTACATCACGGCCTTCGCCTTGTGCTGCACCTATCACATCACCCTCATCGTCCTCACCTTCCAGATCACTGGCTTGTGGGTCGCCAAGGCGTTCAGCAGGATACAACCAGAGCGGTAACGGAAACGGCGCGCGTTCAGTGACAGGGAAATCCACCACACTGCCTGGCTCTAACAAAGCTTGGCGTAAAGCCCGCTCTAAAGCAGCTTCATTTTTCTTTAACGAATTCGGATCTGGACGCAACGCTAAATGCGCTTCCAGCAAACGCTGATAACGCGGGCGCATGGCCGGGTATTGCTGCAGAAGATTTTTAGTCCAACGTTGATTATCACGACCCCAATGGCGCATTTTGTCAGAGGTGGCGGCCAGTAAGGCCAGCCAACGATACAGATCACGATTGAGTGCTGGATCAGGGTACACCGCTAAGCTGGCGGGTAGGCGTAAGTTTTCTGCATCCGCCCAAGCGACCGCTAACTGTTGGCTGCTGCCGGCGACTTGCTGAATTAAGGAGCGCCGTAACACCATTTTGCGCGCACTGGAGGCTTCCACAGCGACACCAGAAGCACCACCTAAGGCGCGAAATAGCACGGCTAAAGAGCGCTGCATATCTTCCAACTCAACCTGCGCTTCAGGAAAACCTGGATCTGCACGTCGAGTGATAAATTTATGCCAAATCTCACCGGCCCACTCTTCAACTTCAACACCAATACCCATATCCAACCTCACTTAGGGTTGCGCCAGCTGTAGAGCACACTCATACCGCTGTCGCTAAAACAACTTCGGCCCGCTGTACAAGCCGGGCCGAAGATCGTTACATCATCACGTTAACTCACGTAATTATGCGTGCCCAGCGGCATTTGCAGTCACTAAACCCGCACGGCCACGCTGACGGAAGCTCAACAAGTAAGCTACCAAACCAATCAAGAAGACCACGCCTGCAGCTAAACGTAACCAGTAGAAGATGAACAACTGGTCTTGCGAAGCCATAAAGGACAGCGCAGCACCATCTTCTGGAATACGTTGCAACCAGATCTGTACAACACCGGCGGCAGACAGGAACAGCGTGATAAATACCATGCTGATCGTCATCAACCAGAAGCCCCACATTTCCAAGACTTGCGCTTTATTATCAGCTGCTTCGCCAAGGCCGCGTAACTTCGGCATTGCGTAAGAAATCAAGGTCATCACGATCATGGCATAGGCACCATAGAACGCTAAGTGACCATGCGCTGCAGTTAATTGCGTACCGTGCGTGTAGTAGTTAACTGGCGCGAGGGTATGCAAGAAACCCCAAACACCAGCACCTAAGAACGCAGTTACAGTCGTACCCATCGCCCACAATGCAGCGGCTTTGTTTGGGTGCTCACGACGGCGGCGGTTGATCATATTGAAGGCAAACAGCACCATCGCAAAGAACGGTAGCGGCTCCAGCGTTGAGAATATCGAACCAACCCACAGCCAAACAGTTGGCGCACCAATCCAGAAGTAGTGGTGTCCTGTACCTAAGATACCGGAGATCAGCGCCATCGCGACAATCACGTACAACCACTTTTCAATCACTTCACGGTCAACACCGGTGATTTTGATCAGTACGTAAGCCAGCATCGCGGCCATGATCAATTCCCACACGCCTTCTACCCACAAGTGCACCACATACCACCAGTAGAACTTGTCGCGGGTGAGGTTATCTGGGTTGTAGAAAGAGAACAGGAACATCACTGCCAAACCGATTAAACCGGTCATCATCACCACGTTAACCGCAGTTTTGCGACCTTTCAGTACAGTCATACCGACGTTGTACAAAAAGCCGAGGCAGACCACAACGATACCGACTTTGGTGATCAACGGCTGCTCAAGGAACTCACGTCCCATGGTTGGCAAGAGATCGTTACCGGTCATTTGTGCCAGCCCAGCATAAGGTACAAACAAGTAACCTAAGATGGTCAACACGCCAGCTACAGCGAATACATAGAACAAAATCATAGCGAGTTTTGGACTGTGTAATTCACGATCAGCTTCTTCGGGTATCAGGTAATACGCCGCACCCATAAAGCCGAACAACAACCAAACAATCAGCAAGTTGGTGTGCACCATACGTGCGATGTTGAATGGCAGCAGCGGAAACAAGAAGTCACCGATGATGTATTGCAAGCCCATCACCAAACCAAACAGGATTTGCCCAACAAACAAAATCAGAGCAAATACCAAGTACGGCATGGCCACCTTTTGCGAGGTGAATTTTAAGTACGGATTATTAGACATAATCAGTTCCCCTTAGACTGCCAACCAAATGAGCTGACAATGCGTAAATGTTCGAAAGCAATGAAACAGGCATATCAACCCTCCTTGTTTGGTGGCCAGTTATTGGTATCGATTTTCGAACTCCATTTCAGGAACTCGGTCAAATCATCCAACTGGGTATCGGTTAAGTTGAACTGCGGCATTTGACGACGGCCAGGAATGTTGGTGGGTTGTGCCTTCATCCACGCAGGTAAGAAGTATTTAAAACCTTCCTCACCACCACGACGGACGAACACGTTACCCAGTTCCGGTGCAAAGTAAGCACCTTCACCCAGCAAGCTGTGACAGCCAATGCAGTTATTTTCTTCCCAGACCAATTTTCCACGGATCACTGACTCAGTCAGCAAATGGCTATTGGTGCGTTCTGGGATGGTTCTTTCTGTATGGTAAGTGAGTGCAAGAAAAACCAAGACGAAGAATAAACTTCCTCCATAGTAGATATTTCTCGCCATACCTTTTGTGAAAGTTTCAGACATGACGCCTCCTAATGAGTTATGCCCGCTCATCATAGAAACAGTTGGTAACAAAACCCCTTGATAGCAATCAAGTATTCACAAGTGCAGCACTGGGTTATGGCCTAAATGCCTGTTCTGTGGGCGACTTCACTGGATTCTTTGGCGCATCGCTGCCTTTTGTCGCAGGATTAAAATGACAGTGCAGGACTAAAAATCACCCCAGAGTTGCTGAGCGACACTCAATGCCACCACTGGCGCAGTTTCCGTACGTAACACCCGTGGACCTAAACGCGCTGGTTGAAAACCAAATTGACTGGCTTGCGTCACCTCATCCTCAGTCAAACCGCCTTCAGGGCCAATTAAAAAGGCCAAGGTACTGGGCGTTGCGTGCTCAGTTAAGGGCTGGGCAACTGGATGCAGCAGCAGTTTTAAATCAGCCTTTACATCGGCCTGCCAGTCTTTTACCGACTGCGGTGAGTGAATCACTGGCACCTTAGAACGGCCACATTGTTCACAGGCGCTGATGGCGATTTGTTGCCAATGCTCGAGACGTTTTTGTGCACGTTCATCGTTAAGACGCACTTCACAGCGTTCGGTAAACAGTGGCGTAATTTCTGCGACACCTAACTCGGTGGCTTTTTGAATCGCCCAATCCATGCGTTCGCCGCGGGATAAACCTTGCCCTAAATGAATAGGCAGCGAGGATTCTGGCAGACCCTCAAGGCATTCTTGCAGGCTCACTTGCACCGTTTTCTTCGTCACCCCGGTCAGCTCACCGCGATACTCTTGACCGCTACCGTCAAACAACTGCACCTTCGCCCCAACGTTTAAGCGCAGCACGCGACTGAGGTAATGCGCTTGTGCTTCAGGCAGGTCATGCAGCCCTAAGGCTAAGGGCGCAGCAACAAAAAAACGCGGCAGCGACATACTTAAACTCCGACAATAAAAAACCACGCTATGGTGCGTGGTTTTCTACAGAGCGTCTAGCGCTTAATCACGGGTAGCCAGATCAATCCCTTCCGTGGCCACTTCAGCCAGCCATTGGATTTGCTCAGGGGTGATTACATAGGGTGGAATAAAGTACACCACATTGCCTAAAGGACGTAGCAACGCCCCTTTGCCCATGGCATGTTGAAACACTTTAAGACCGCGACGCTCTTGCCAAGCAAAGGGCTCTTTAGTGGCTTTATCTTTGACCATTTCAATCGCCAAAATCATCCCCGTCTGGCGCACTTCCGCCACATGCGGATGATCTTGTAGATGTTTGGTGGCATCGCCCATGCATTTGGCTAGCACTTGGTTTTTCTCAATCACATTGTCTTGCGCGAAAATATCCAAGGTGGCTAACGCTGCAGCACAGGCCAGCGGGTTGCCGGTATAGGTATGGGAGTGCAGAAAGGCGCGCATGGTGTCGTATTCATCATAAAACGCTTGATACACCTGATTGGTGGTCAGAATCGCCGCCATCGGCAAATAACCACCCGTCAGCGCTTTAGATAAAATCAAAAAATCTGGGGTGATATTGGCTTGTTCACAGGCGAACAGCGTGCCAGTACGGCCAAAACCCATGGCAATTTCATCGACAATCAGATGCACGCCATATTCATCACAGGCCTCGCGCAGCAAGGTTAGATAAATCGGATGGTACATGCGCATACCACCGGCGCCTTGCACCAGCGGCTCCAGAATCACCGCGGCCAACTCATGGTGATGTTCGGCAAGGGTTTGGCGCATATGCTCAAACATCAAGCGCGAGTGCGCTTCCCAGCTCACCCCTTCTGGGCGGTGATAGCAATCAGGGCTCGGCACCTTAATGCAGTCCATCAATAAGGCTTTATAGGTTTCGGTAAAGAGTGCGACATCGCCAACGGCTAAGGTCGCTAACGTTTCACCGTGGTAACCATTGCTAATGGTGGCAAAACGTTTCTTCTGCGGCTTATCGTGATTGAGCCAATAGTGGTGGCTCATTTTTAACGCCACCTCAATGCCCGATGAGCCATTGTCGGCGTAAAACACACGATCCAAGCCCTGTGGCGTCATCGCCACTAAGCGCTCAGACAGTTCAATCACTGGCGCATGGCTAAAACCTGCGAGCATCACGTGCTCAAGCTGATCGAGCTGCTGTTTAATGCGATCATTAATACGTGGATTGCAGTGACCGAAAATATTGGTCCACCACGAGCTCACCGCATCTAAATAGCGGTTACCATCAAAATCTTCTAACCAAATACCTTCAGCGCGACGAATTGGTACTAAAGGTAGTTTTTCGTGGTCTTTCATTTGTGTGCAGGGATGCCAGAGTACGGCTAAATCACGCTGCATCCATTGATCATTTGAACTCATTACTTGCTCCCGTTAACGGACAGCTAAGCCTAGCAGATGCATGCGTTACTGACAGAAAAACCTAGCTTGCCTGCGCTTAAAGCTCAGTACTGCAGCTCAATTCAAGCGTTAAACTGTGGCGCTGGTTAGGCGCTAAGAGCAGGTGATCGGCCAACACATTGGCATTTTCAATACACAGCATCTGTTGCCAAGCGTCATTGGAAAAACCACTTAACATTTGCGCTTTAGCAATCCAAGGATTCCAGACAATCGCTGACTCCGAGCCTTGGGTACGCAAGTGAATCCGGCGCTGCCAGCCTTGATCAACAATCTGCAGATGCGTTGGAACATCCAAATAAACTCGATCGGTTTCACCACTAAAACTTAAATCGCCGATTTGCTCGCGCGGTTGCCATTGCTCAAGCGTTTCATGATAAGGACAGCCCGCTAAGCCTTGCACGGTAACCTTGCGAATATCACTCACAGCAAAATACGTATGCAGGGCCTGACTGATCGCCAGCGGCTCACTGCAAAGATTATGGTTGTCCAAGCGAATTGTTAAACGCTCGCCCAACTCGATATGCAACTGCAAGATAGCAGCATGCGGCCAAGCACTTAAACCTTGACTGGCATCCAACTGCAAACTGAGCTGCACGCCATTCTTAGCGGCGCTGCTGTGGATCAGTTGCCAATCCAGTGTGCGTGCCAAACCATGAAAAGGCGCGCCAACTGTGGTCATTTTTTGTACAGCTAGCGGATTACGCTGAATATCGCCAAACCAAGGCCAGCACACCGGCACGCCACCGCGCACGCCTTGCCCGCGCAGATACTCAGCACAGTCACTCAGCCAAATCAGCGGTGGTTGTTCGATGTCAGCAAAGTAGCTGAGAATTTGCCCGCCTTGCTGACAGATATCCAACTGCGCTGAGCCAAAGCGTAAACGCCAGCCGGGCAAACCAGAAAAATCCATCGCAGTGATTGTCTGCTGCATTGTTAACTCCTCTGATCGATCAACTTAACTGCCGCCATAAATCTGATTCGGCAGCCAAGTAATGATGCCTGGCCACACATAAGCAATCACCAGCATGCTGATTTGAATCGCAATAAAAGGTACAACACCACGGTAAATCGTAGTGGTCGGCACCGATGCAGGCGTTACGCTACGTAAATAAAACAATGAAAAACCAAAAGGCGGGGTTAAAAATGACGTTTGTAAATTCAACGCAATCATCACCCCGAGCCAGACCGGATCAAGCCCCATCGACAGCAATACCGGGCCAACAATCGGCACCACCACGAAAATGATTTCAATAAAGTCGAGAATAAAGCCGAGCAGGAAAATCACCAGCATCACTAAGAAGAAGGCACCGAGTACGCCGCCGGGCAACTGGGCAAAGACATTTTCAATCATCACATCGCCGCCGAAACCGCGAAACACCAGAGAGAACAACGAAGCACCAATCAAAATCATAAACACCATGGCGCTGATTTCCGCGGTGCCATGCGACACTTCGCGTAAGCGGCCCACAGTGAACTGCCCTTTAAGCAACGCCAGCAGTAGCGCTCCAATCGCGCCCAAGGAAGCGGCCTCAGTTGGCGTGGCCACACCGGCTAGAATTGAGCCCAACACTGAGCCCATCAAGACCAGTGGCGGCAATAAGGCTTTAAATAAACGCCCCCACTCAATCGGCCCTAAGGCTTCCTGCGGTAAAGCGGGTAGTTTTTTCGGCTGCGCCAGCGCAACAAAAATCAAATAGGCAATGTACATGCCCACCAGCAGCATCCCAGGAAGCAAAGCGCCAATAAACAAATCGCCCACCGAAACGGTTTTCGGGGTAAACACCCCCATGCGAATTTGCGCTTGCTGATAGGCGCTGGATAACACATCGCCAAGCAACACCAAAATAATCGACGGCGGAATAATCTGTCCCAAGGTACCGGTCGCGGCTAAGGTGCCAGTCGCCACCGCAGGATCATAACCACGGCGCAGCATGGTTGGCAGCGCCAGCAAACCTAGAGTCACCACAGTAGCGCCCACAACACCGGTACTGGCTGCCAATAAAGCACCCACCACACAGATCGAAATAGCCAAGCCGCCACGCAAAGTGCCAAACAATCGTGACATAGATTCGAGCAAATCTTCTGCCACTCGCGACTTCTCTAGCATCACCCCCATAAACACAAATAACGGCACTGCCAACAGCGTCTGATTATTCATAATGCCGAATAAACGGTTGGGTAAGGCTTGTAAAAACACCGGATCAAAAACGCCTGTTAACATGCCGATCACGGCAAATACCAAGGACACACCACCCAGCACAAAGGCTACCGGGTAGCCCATCACTAAGGTCAGGCAAATGGTGACAAATAAGGCAATCGCCAGTACTTCAGTCATGTTGCATATCCTTAGCGACAGTCGGCGTCAGCACTTGCTTAATCAACAGCACCAAGTCCGCCACAGCCTGCAGCAGCAAACTCGTCACTAATAACAAAATGATGCTTTTCTGCAGGTACATAAAACCTAAACCACCGGCTTCGCCAGAGGTTTCTTGCATCGCCCAGGAATTAGCGACATAACCCCAACTGTTCCAACCGAGAAATACACACATGGGCAGTAACAGTAATACGTGACCACTGCTGTCGACCAAGGCTTTTTTACGCGCGGAAAAGTTCTGATAAAAGATATCCACACGCACATGCGCGCCCCGTTGCAAGGCCCACGCCGCCGTGCCCATAAAGGTCAGCGCATGGGCATACATCACCGCTTCCTGCAGCGCCGTTGCGCCAATACCAAAGGCATAACGCAGCACCACCACACAGGCGGTGCCCAATACCAGAAATAATGTCAGCCAAGCACAGGCTCGACCTAAAACAGCATTCGCCGCTTGAATACCCGTTGCAATACGCACCGGCCACGAAGATAAAGACATGGAAATGCTTCTAGAAGAAATTAAGCGCTGAATTGTAAAGTGAATAACATCTATTGACCATGCGCATCTTATCCACCTCTTGCGTGCATGGCGCTGTGGATAAGCTGGGGAGACTCAACTGCAGACCTTATACAGCAAGGCTTACAGAGCACTGATCAATAAACGTACAGAGTATTTAAACTGTGCACAAAGGCATGGGATGGTGCTGTGGATAACCTGTACACCCATCGCTGTAAGGCACAGGCGACTAGCGCTGCAGGGCTTTGGTTGTTTTTTGCTCAAGTATTAGCAACAATATCTGCCAGCAGGCTAACTAAGCACCATAAACCTCTCCGCAACCACAGATTGTCTACATCCAGTCGATTCTTATCTGAAGAAAAGTATATTTTGCTCTGTATTGGCTGGTTTTTGGCAACAGTTCTCTGCAGTAGCACCAACAATACCTCTTTCCCAAAGCATCCTGATGAGTGCCTATCATGCTTATCCACGACTCACCTGTACCAGTCTGTGGATAAGCTGGGGAGACTCAACTGCAGGCCTGATGCAGCAAGGCTTACAGAGAACTGATCATTAAACGTACTGAACATTTAAACTGTGCACACAGGCATGGGATGGTGCTGTGGATAAGCTGTTCATCCATAGCTGTAGGCCGCTGCTGCTGCCTGTCACAGCGCGCTGGTTGTTTTTTGATCAATGGCTCAAGACACTTTCAGCAACCCAGCGCACACGGCCGACGTGATCAGATTTTTTCACATACCAACAACTGAGCAAGCCCTTCACAACCCACAGCCACCCTGCACTGGCGTCTACTCACTCGTCACAACAATTCAAGCCGCTGAGGTTATCCACCTAGTAGGTGCACCAAGCTGTGGATAAGCTGGTGAAAGGTGGCGCTACGCCTTAGCTAATCGGGCTTAGCGGGCAGTGCTCAAAAAACACTCGATACCAGCAAAGCGTGCACAGTTATACTGCACCAGCCTGTGGATAACATGTGATTAAATAATGTAAACCATTGTTTTATATAGCTTTAAGGCTGTTGATTACTTTTCCGACAAGGTTCTGCGCCCCATCTTTAACACGCGCCATGCATCCCAGCTGTAAAGCGCCAGCGCTGCCCAGATAAAGCCAAAGAACAGCAATGAACTGGCAGCAAAGGGTTCTTTGAAAAACAACACAGCCAGTAGCAGGAGTACCGTCGGAGTGATGTACTGCAAAAACGCTAAGGATGCATAAGGTAAGTTTTTTGCTGCTTCGTTAAAGCACAGCAATGGCAACAAGGTCACCGGTCCCGCCGCCGCCAACCAAAACATAGCGCTACTGCCCCAAAACTCACTTTGCATACTGGCTGCTTGCGGGTTGAGCCATAGCCAACCCAGCGCCAGCGGCACCAGCATCCAAGTTTCCATAGTCAGCCCGGGTAAAGCCGCGACAGGTGCTTGCTTACGTATCAAGCCATAAAAACCAAAAGAAAATGCCAGTGCCAAAGAAATCCATGGCATCTTGCCGAGGCTCCAGATCTGCAAGCCCACGCCAATCGCCGCTAAAGCAATCGCCAGCCACTGTAAACGGCGCAAGCGTTCGCGTAAAAACAGCATGGCCAACAACACATTGACCAACGGATTGATGTAATAACCAAGACTGGCTTCTACCATGCGATCATGGTGTACCGCCCAGACATAGATCAGCCAGTTACACGCAATCAAAGCTCCCGAAGCCGCTAAGACGATAAAACGCTTGGGGTGATCGCACAGCTCTTGCCACCAACCTCGGTGTCGCCACAGCAATAATAAGCCAGCACTAAATAGCGCTGACCAGAGAATCCGATGCACGATCACTTCATCGGCAGGGGTGCCATCGAGGGTTTTAAAATACAGCGGAAACATGCCCCAGACGCTATAAGCCAGCAGGCCCAGCAGATAGCCGCGACGGGGATTAGGAGTAAAATTCATATTGCTTAGCCAGCTAACTAAAAAGTTAAATTATTCTAGTCCGCAGGCACTACCACTGTCTTGCCTGCCGTTAAAAAAGCTTTAAAAAAGACTCGTCCAAAGCCGCGCGTTGCTCACGCAAAATCAAAATCTGCTCACCCCAATAGCGCTCAGTGCCAAACCATGGAAAACTTTGCGGAAACGCCGGGTCATCCCAACGCTGCGCCAGCCATGCGCTGTAATGCAATAAGCGTAAAGCGCGTAAGCCTTCAATCAACGGCAGTTCGCGAGCGGAGAAGTCATAAAACTCTTGGTAGCCATCAACCAGCTCTGACAATTGCGCTAAGCGCTCTTGATAATCACCGGCCAACATCATCCACAAATCTTGAATCGCAGGGCCCATGCGGCAATCGTCTAAATCGACGATAAAAAAGCTTTCATCACGGCACAATAAATTACCGGGATGACAGTCACCATGTACGCGAATGGCTTGATAAGGGTGCTCAGCAAATAAAGCATCGACCTTAAGCAGCAAATCGCGCACCACTGATTCCCAAGCAGGACGCAGACTTTTTGGCACGTGCTCGCCGCTGCATAAGCGCTGAAAAGATTCATGACCATAACTGGCAACAGTCAACTCTGGGCGCTGGCTAAAATTTTTACTGGCGCCCACTGCATGTAAGCGTCCCAGCAACTGACCTAAACGGTACAGCTGATCCAGATTGCCCGGCTCGGGCGCACGGCCACCACGGCGTTCAAATAATGCAAAACGAAAGCCCGCATGCTCAAATAAACTCTGGCCGTTATGCTGCATCGGCGCAACTAAGGGCACATCGCATTCGGCCAACTCAAAAGAAAAGGCGTGCTCTTCAAGAATTTGCGCATCACTCCAGCGCTCAGGACGATAAAACTTAGCAATCAACGGTGTTTGATCTTCAATCCCAACTTGATAGACACGGTTCTCATAGCTGTTAAGCGCCAACACCCGTGCATCACTTAAAAAACCAAGGCTTTCAACGGCATCGAGCACTAAATCAGGTGTCAGTGCAGCAAACGGATGAGCAGACATAACGAGCTCCTTAACAAGAGCGCTAAAGTGTAACAGTCTAAAGATCAAACATTACACTTCTTCATCATGAACCCAGCCACCATCCCAGAATGATGGCCAGCAACACCAGCAACCAAGCAGGTACTCGCAGCCATTGCAGTGATAGATAAGCTAAGCCGGCATAGACCACATCATGCCATGTATGCACTGCGCTACTCAGCACAGGATTCAGCAGCGCAGCCAGTAATACGCCAACAACTGCAGCATTCGCACCCAGCAACGCGCGACGTATATACAGATTATTTTGCCAACGCCGATAAAAAGGCAGCACGCCAAATAACAACAAAGTACTGGGTAAAAACAGTACCAACAATGCCAACCCCGCGCCCAACCAAGGGTTGTAAGCAGGCGGTAAGCTAGCTCCCAGAAAAGCCGCAAAGGCAAACAAGGGTCCTGGCATGGCTTGGGTTAGCGCATAGCCGGCAAGAAAGCGCTGCTGATCTACCCAGCCGCTATCAACCACAGCACTTTGTAATAGTGGCAGCACCACATGTCCACCGCCAAATACCCAAGCACCGGCACTGTAAACGCCATCCATTAAGCCCCACAAGGTGCTCGGTAGTAGCCATGCCAGCACAGGCAAAATAAGTAATAACAACAGTGCTAAACCACACAAGACTAACCCGGTGCTGACGGCCGGTTGGCGCATTTCCAATTGCCGCGAAAATACTGGCTGATACGAACTGAAAACTGCAGTGATAAGCCCTGCCAGCAACAAGACTAAGATAGCGGTCCAACTGCTTGGCAATAGCCAAACAACCGCTGCTGCGGCCAGCAATAATATTTTACGCGGCCAGTCGGGGCATAAACTGCGAGCCATATTCACCACCGCCTGCGCCACCACAGCAGCAGTGATCAACTTCAGCGCTGCTAAGGTCAACGGCGTAAAAAGGTCAGCTACTTGGTTAAAGCCCACCGCGCATAAAGTCAGCAACAACGCCGCGGGTAAGGTAAAGCCCAGCCAAGCAGCACAAGCCCCGCGAAAACCCGCGCACTGATAACCTACTGCCATTCCGACCTGACTACTGCTCGGACCCGGCAGCAACTGGCATAAGGTTACTAAGCCCATATAGGACTGATGATCAAGCCAGCGTCGCCGATCCACCAACTCCTGCTGAAAATAGCTGAGGTGCGCCACCGGCCCACCAAAGGCAGTGCAGCCCAGTCGTAAAAAAACAATAAACACCAGCCAAGCAGAGACCGCTGTATTTTCTTTCAAAACCACACCATTTAAATCAGTTACGCGGCAAAAACGCAGAAAATGTAGTTTATGAAGAATACATGACAGTTTCGTAACGATGCTCACATTGAAAACCCTTAAGTCTTCTGAGTCATAGTGACACAAGCGTGCGGCATTCGATTCACTCTATACTTGGCTATCATGACTGTGGCTAAGCACAGATTTAAATCTCTTGAAGGAAGTTTTTATGCCGTCTTTAAGTAAAGGTCGCCTGCTAATTTTCGGTGTTATTGGCGTGTTTGTCGCCATTGCGCTGGGCTTGCTAGCAGGCAACTATCTTGCGTCTGAAGCAGAGCACAACAGCGCCGTACGTGAAGCTGGAATCATTGTGTTACCGCAAAGTCGCGAACTGCCCGCCCTGCAACTGGCCAGTACGACGGGTACACAAGTCGATACTCAAGCACTCACTGGCCAATGGCGTTTAGTGTTTTTCGGCTATACCTTTTGCCCGGATATTTGCCCAACCACTTTGGCAGAACTGCGTCAGCTGAAAAAACTACTGCCTGCAGAGACTCAGGCCAACTTGCAGATTTTAATGGTCAGTGTCGATCCACAGCGTGACAACGCAGAGCAACTCAAACTGTACTTAGAGTATTTTGATCCAGAATTTGTTGGTTTAACTGGCGAACTGACGGACATTCAGACCTTAAGCAATGCGCTCAGTATTCCATTTATTCCAGGGGATAGCAGCCAGCCACGTTATACCGTCGACCACAGTGGCAATCTTGCGATTATTAGCCCCGATGGCCGCCAGTATGGTTTTATTCGTGCGCCGCTGGATGTTAAAAAAATCGCCGAGCAATTACCGGCTCTCATGACGCCATAAAATACGGGATCAACAAGGTCGCGGCGATAATCAAGCTCATCGCCAGCGGCCAACCGTACATAATCACTCGCCAACGCCGCTCGGTGTGGCGCAACTCCATAAAGCCATCAATGATTAAGCCTGATTTGATAATGGCGACAATCAATACTGCCGCCACTTGGCCGGCCAACGTCATCGCACTACCGCCCAAATACACCGTGACAGCGGTGGCAACAACCAATGCCAGCCAGCAGAAAAACAACACTTTGCTATTTGACATGTTGTGGCCCTACCCCAGTAAATACACAAGCGGAAAGATAATCACCCAGGCCAAGTCAATCATGTGCCAATACATCACCCCAGACTCCATGCCACTGCGATTCTCGGCATTAAAACCCAAGCGCATACAACGCCACGCTAAAAATGCTAAAACCAATAAACCCAGCCACACGTGCAAAAAGTGAAACAGCGTCAGCAGCCAATACAAAGTGAAGAACATGTTGTATTCAAGATCAAAGCCAGCATGGGCCAAATGCGTATATTCACTCAGTTTGAGCACCACATAGACCATTGCCGAAGCAATCGCGGCCACCAGTAATAAAGCCGCTTGCCGCGCCTGATTGACGCGCACGCGCTCTACCGCCAGCGCGGCTAAAAACCCAGACGACAATAAACCCACGGTCATGGCGAAACCGGTAGAGGGATCAAGCTCTGCACGGCCTGCAGCAAACAGATCGGGGTAAAGCATTTGCGTCACAGTAAATGCCAGAATAAACAAAGTGAAAGCTGCCAGCTCAGCCAGGATAAAAATCCACATGGCTAAGTCACCCGGCAGCGCCTGTGGTGTTGTGCTTTTACTCGAAGTGGACATCGACGACATCCATCAAAGCAGCCACAGTTTGTGGATCATCGCTCAGCGGCTCGGCCAGACAGGCTAAGCAGGCTTCACGCACCGGCATGCCGGCTTTGATCATACGTGCGGCAAAAATCAACAAACGCGTGGAAGCCACTTCTTCCAAGTCGTGATTTTCTAAACGACGCAATGCTTGTCCTAAACGCACAATTTGCGCTGCCAGTTTGGCATCCACGCCTGCTTCGATTTCAACGATGCGTTGTTCTTCAACAGGGTTAGGATAATCAAAGCGCAGTGCCACAAAACGCTGACGGGTACTTGGCTTCATGCCTTTGAGAAGGTTCTGATAGCCAGGGTTATAAGACACCACCAGCATAAAACCAGGAGGCGCTTTTAACGCCTCACCGGTGCGCTCTAAAAATAACTCGCGGCGATCATCGGCCAAGGGGTGTAAAACCACTGCGGTATCTTGCCGCGCCTCAACCACTTCGTCCAAATAGCAAATGCCCCCTTCACGTACTGCGCGAGTCAGCGGACCGTCTTGCCACCAGGTGCCTTGTGCGCCGATTAAGTGACGACCAACAAGATCAGCGGCACTTAAATCATCATGGCAAGCCACAGTGTACAAAGGCAGGTTTAAGCGGTGCGCCATATGCTGCACAAAGCGCGTTTTACCGCAGCCCGTCGGGCCTTTGATTAATACGGGCATACCATGCTGCCAAGCCTGACGAAAGACAGTTTCTTCATTCCCTAGCGTTTGGTAAAACGGTTCATCAGAACTTACAGAAACATCTTGATTGAGACTTGTATTCACGTTTATACCCTACTAATTAACTTGGTTATGGCTGTTACGGTAACTGCCTTTAAAGCTCATTCTCAACCACTCAAATAGTGAATCTTGATTGCCGTCAAGCGCATTGTCAGCAGGTCTGTCTAGGATGTGAATGCACACACGAATTACCCGGGATTATGCCAAACAGTCATCCACTGATAACAGAATGGCACCACGCTCACATAAAACATGGGTTTTATCGAGCAACGTCATTCAAAGGAGCTTAACTTATGTCTACAACAGGCAAACCACTTCTGGCGGGTATCGTGGCCGCCATGTCAATGTCGTTATTGAGTTTTTCAATAGCCCACGCTGCCGCTAATCCAGAAGAAGCTGAAGCCGCTTACAAAGGCGCCGCTTCAACGGTTGACCCAGCGAGCATCAAAACCATTCGTACCGTTGGTGCGCCTGACCTCTCTGACTCAGAGTTTGAAATGGCGAAGGAAATTTACTTCCAACGCTGCGCCGGTTGCCACGGCGTGTTACGTAAAGGTGCCACCGGTAAACCACTCACACCGGACATTACCCAAGAGCGTGGCCAAGCGTACCTTGAAGCCTTGATCACCTATGGCTCACCAGGCGGTATGCCAAACTGGGGTACATCAAATGAGCTCACTAAAGAGCAAATCACTTTGATGGCCAACTACATTCAGCACACGCCACCGACTCCACCAGAGTGGGGCATGACTGAAATGAAAAACTCTTGGAAGGTTCTGATCAAGCCAGAAGACCGTCCAACCAAACAAATGAACTCGCTCAATCTGGGTAATATTTTCTCGGTCACCTTACGTGATGACGGTAAAATTGCACTTATTGACGGTGATAGCAAAAAGATCATCAAAACCATTGAAACCGGTTACGCAGTACACATCTCACGTATGTCCGCCTCTGGTCGTTACTTGTTGGTCATCGGTCGTGATGCGCGCATCGATATGATCGACCTCTGGATGAAAGAGCCCGCGCGTGTTGCTGAGATTAAAGTCGGTATCGAAGCGCGTTCGGTGGAAACGTCGAAGTTTAAAGGCTTTGAAGATAAGTACACCATTGCTGGTTCATACTGGCCACCACAGTTCACCATCATGGACGGTGAGACACTTGAACCACTGCAAATCGTCTCAACCCGCGGTATGACTGTAGGTACACAAGAGTACCACCCAGAGCCACGTGTCGCCGCGATCATTGCCTCACACGAACACCCTGAGTTTATTGTTAACGTTAAAGAAACCGGCCGTATTTTACTGGTCAACTACAAAGACATTGATAACCTCACGACAACCAGTATTGGCGCGTCACTGTTCTTGCACGATGGTGGCTGGGACAGCTCACACCGCTACTTTATGACAGCAGCCAATAACTCCAACCAAGTGGCGGTGATCGACTCAAAAGAGCGTAAGCTGGCCGCGCTGGTTGATGTGGGCAAAATCCCACACCCAGGTCGTGGTGCAAACTTTGTTCACCCGAAATTTGGTCCAGTCTGGGCAACAAGTCACTTGGGCGATGAAACCATCTCTCTGATTGGTACTGACCCTGAGAAACACCCTGATCAAGCTTGGAAAGTTGTACAAACCCTGAAAGGTCAAGGCGGTGGTTCACTGTTTATCAAAACCCACCCTAAATCCACTAATCTGTACCTCGACACCACCTTTAACCCCGATGCCAAAATCAGCCAATCCGCTGCTGTGTTTGACATCAACAACCTTGATGCTGGCTACAAAGTGCTGCCAATTGCCGACTGGGCTGAGATTGAGGGTGGCGTTAAGCGTGTCTTACAACCTGAGTACAACGAAGCCGGTGATGAAGTGTGGTTCTCGGTTTGGAGCCAACAAGACGAAGTCTCAGCCATCGTAGTCGTTGATGATAAGACGTTAAAACTGAAAAAAGTGATCAAAGACAAGCGTTTGATCACTCCGACCGGTAAATTCAACGTCAACAATACTCAACACGACGTGTACTGAGTACAATAGGATGAGTCGTGAGTCGCGTGCGGCTCATCCGTTACTAGCCTTGAGGAATACTTAATGAAAAAGATTCTAATTCCAATGTTTGCCCTAGGTGCTGCCTTTGCTATGCAACCAGCTTTAGCAACCGACGGTGAAACACTATTCAAAAGCAAGCCATGCGTTGCCTGCCACACTGTAGACAGCAAAATGGTTGGCCCTTCTTTGAAAGAAGTTGCCGCTAAAAATGCTGATGTTGAAGGCGCAGTTGATACACTGGCTTTACACATCAAAGAAGGTAGTGCAGGCGTTTGGGGTCCAATCCCAATGCCAGCTAACGCGGTAACCGAAGAAGAAGCGAAGATTCTCGCTGAATGGGTTTTAAGCCTTAAGTAACACCCCTAGGAGTGCCGCATGACAGTCACCAAAATAGCTTCACAGTTTTTTGGAGTCATCATGATGTCACTCCTTCCCCTTTCCTTGAGTGTGGCTGCGCCATTATCTACTGAGCGCCAAGCGACACTTGAACACCTGTTAATTCAAGACTGTGGTTCCTGCCACGGCTTGCGCATGACCGGCGGTCTCGGTCCAGCCCTGACCCCGCAACTACTTGCTGATAAATCCCGTGAGAGTTTAATTGCTACCGTTATGTACGGTCGCCCGGGCACAGCTATGCCTCCATGGGATGCTTTGCTCAATGAGCAAGAAGCGGCCTGGATGATTGATCGTTTGTTACAAGGAGTCACCCCATGATGCGTCGCATTGGTACTGTTGTTCTCGCAGGCTTATTAACCGCTTGCGCTGGACAACCCAGCACTCAGTTACGCGGTACCGGTGACTTAGGTATTGTCATTGAACGCGCCGCTGGCAGTGTGCAAATTGTTGAGCACAGCCATAACACCACGCTGGCCCGCGTTGAAGGCTTAGGTGATTTATCCCATGCCTCAGTGGTATTTTCCCGCGATGCACGTTTTGCCTATGTGTTTGGTCGCGACGGCGGTTTAACCAAAATCGACATGCTCACAGCAAAAATTGACAAACGCATTATCCAAGGAGGCAACAGTATTGGCGGTGCCATCAGCCAAGATGGTCGTTTAATTGCCGTGGGTAACTACGAACCTGGCGGCGTTAAAGTCTTTGATGCTGATACTTTAGAGCTGGTTGCTGATATTCCAGCGACCACCGTTGCTGATGGCAGTCGTGGCTCGCGCGTCGTGGGCATGGTCGATGCGCCCGGACAAAAGTTCTTAGTCAGCTTGTTTGATACCGGTGAAATCTGGATCGCTGATTTCAGTAAAAGTAACACGCCAAAAATCACCCGCTTCACCAATATCGGCGATCAGCCTTACGACTCCATGTTGACCCCTGATGGCCGCTATTACATTGCGGGGCTGTTTGGTGAAGACGGCATGGCACTGCTGGATTTATGGCATCCAGAGAAAGGCGTTAAACGCATTCTTGATGGCTATGGTCGCGGCAGCGAAAAGCTCCCGGTGTATAAAATGCCGCACTTAGAAGGCTGGACAGTCGCCGGAGATCACGCCTTTGTCCCAGCAATTGGTCGTCATAAAGTCTTGGTGATGGACACTAACACTTGGCAGCAAACGGGCAGCATCGACACCGTCGGTCAACCCGTATTCGTGATGGCGCGCCCTGATGCGCGGCAGATTTGGGTCAATTTTGCCTTTCCAGACAATCAATTTGTACAAGTTATCGACAGCGAAACTCACGAGATCCTCGCAACCTTAGAGCCAGGCCCTGGCGTATTGCACATGGAGTTCACCCCACGCGGCGAACACATCTGGATTTCTGTACGTGATAAAGGTGAAGTTCAGGTGTGGGATACCGCAACCTTGAAAAAACTTCACACCCTACCGGCTGATAATCCAAGCGGTATCTTCTTTAGCGACCGAGCACACCGCATCGGTCTGTAGGAGTTGTAGCATGGACGAGCTTTGCTTACGCATGCTGGATCGCTTCCAGCATGACCTGCCGATTTGCGCCCAACCTTATCAAGCCATGGCGGATGAGTTGGGCTGCACCGAAGAGGAAATTCTCCAGCGCTTAGAACAGCTCAATCAGCGTAAAGCCCTGTCTCGTGTTGGCCCAGTCTTTGAACATAGCCTAGCGGGTGCCAGCACCTTAGTGGCTTTAGCTGTGCCAGCCGAGCGCATTGAAGAAGTCGCTGCACAAATCAACGCCTTCGATGAAGTCAATCACAACTACTTGCGTGAACATGACTGGAACCTATGGTTTGTGCTGACCGGGCCCAACCGTGAACATCTTGATCAAACCTTAGTCAAAATCGAACAGCTCACTGGCCTAAAGCCTTTGGATTTACCGATGCTGACCGCCTATCAAATCAACTTAGGCTTTGCCCTCGGCAAAGACTCACAGGTGCCAACATGACCAGCACCTTATCCCTTGAGCAACAACAGCAACTACGCCGCCTCTTAGAAAATGGCTTGCCGCTGACCTCGCGTCCTTATCAGGCTTTCGCTGAGCAGATTAACAGCACTGAACAGGCCGTGATCGAGCATGTCAAAGATTTAGACCAACAAGGTTTATTTCGCCGTTTTGGCATCGTCGTTAAACACCGTGCATTAGGCATTAATGCCAACGTGATGTTGGTGATGGATATTGAAGACGAGCGCGTGCATCAAATCGGTGAAGCGCTAGGTGAAGCTCCGGGCGTAAACCTGTGCTATCGACGCCCACGTCGTCCGGGCTGGCCTTACAATCTATTTTGTATGGTGCATGGCCGTGACCGTCAAGCTGTCGAAGCACATGTAATCGAATTGTTAGCACAACATAATTTACAACAACGTCCGCATCACTTGCTGTTTAGCACCCATGCTTTCAAACAGCGCGGCGGCCGCTACAATCAAAATAAAACGGGGACAGTCTAGTGGATGAATTTGATCGTCGCCTACTCAATCGCTTACAACAGGGTTTGCCATTGGTGCGTGACCCTTGGGGCGAACTCGCCACAGAACTCGACTGCAGCGCCGAACGCATTCGTCAGCGCCTGCAAGAATTACTGGATGACGGCACCTTAACCCGTTTTGGCCCGATGTTTGATATCGAGCAACTGGGCGGCGCTTTCACTTTAGCGGCGATGACAGTACCTGAAGAGCGCTTTGATGAGGTCACCGCACTGCTCAACGATATTCCTGCCGTAGCGCACAATTACCGCCGTGAACATGCCTTTAATATGTGGTTTGTCTTGGCTTGCCCAACGCCCGAAGGTATTACCCAGAGCATTGCTGAAATTGAAGCACTGACCGGTTTGCCGGTGCTCAACTTACCTAAGGAGAAGACCTATCATGTCGGCCTCCACTTCCCGCTCTGATCAAGAACTTGCACAACAGCTGATCACCCTGACCGAAGCCGGTATGCCTTTAGTGGCTGACCCTTGGGCATGGATGGCTGAACGGATGCAGCTCAGCGTTGATGATACCCTGGCCTTACTGCAGCGCTTGCAAGACAGCGGCGCGATTCGTCGCATTGCGGCGGTGCCCAATCATTATCGTCTCGGTTATACCTTCAACGGCATGACAGTGTGGGATGTGGATGATGCGCATATCGACCGCTTAGGCCAGATCGTTGGCAACCTCCACTTTGTCAGCCATTGTTACCGTCGCCCGCGTTTAGAAGGCTGGCGCTACAACTTATTTGCCATGGTGCATGGCATGAACGCTGAGCAAATTGAATACGAACGAAATCTTATTCGCGATCAACTCGGTGATGCTTGTCGCGCTGATACGATGCTGGTCAGTAGTCGCATTCTGAAGAAAACCGGTTTACGACTGGCCGCTCAGCGTCAGGAGAAGTAAGCATGTTAAGAATTAGTACCTATTTACGCGCCATTGCAGGACACAGCCCAGCACCACGCGCCGCCAAACCCGGTAGCACTCGCGCGCCAGTCGTCATCTGGAACGTCTTACGCCGCTGCAACCTGACCTGCAAACATTGTTATTCCACCTCTGCTGATATCGATTTTAAAGGCGAGCTGGACACTGCCGAAGCACTGGATGTGATTGATCAACTGCACGCGGCAGGGGTCAAAGTATTAGTGCTCAGTGGCGGTGAGCCATTGATGCGCCCCGATATTTTCCAATTGGCTGAGCGCGCCCGTCAGTACGGTTTTTATGTTGCCCTCTCGACCAACGGCACGCTAATCAACGAAAGCAATATTGAGCAAATCGCTGCTGCTGAGTTTGATTATGTCGGCATCAGCATTGATGGTTTGCCAGAAATTCACGATGAGTTTAGACAAATGAAAGGTGGCTTTGCCGCCTCGATGCATGCCGTAGAACTCTGCCGTCAGCGTGATATTCGTGTCGGTCTGCGTACCACTTTGACCATGCACAACCACATGCAGCTGCCTGCTTTACTTGAGCTGATGCGTGAATACGATGTGCAGAAATACTACTTATCACACCTTAATTACAGTGGTCGTGGTAAGCGCAGCAGCAAAATTGATGCGCACTGGCAAATGACCCGCGATGCGATGAATCAAATTTTTGATCGCGCCTGGGATGATGTCCAACAAGGCATTGAAACCGATTTTGTCAGCGGCAATAACGATGCCGATGCGATTTTATTACTGCAGTGGGCTGAGCGTAATGTGCCGCAGCACTATGCACAAATGGAACAAATGCTGCGTGCTTGGGGCGGTAATGCTTCTGGCGCTGGCGTTGCTAACATTGATAACCTCGGTGACGTACACCCTGATACCTACTGGCAGCAACACACGCTTGGCAATGTACGCACACAAAGCTTCTCAGATATTTGGTTGAACAATCCGGATCCATTACTGCTGCAATTGCGCCAGCACCCACGTCAGGTCAAAGGCCGCTGCGGCGAATGTCAGTGGCTGAGCATCTGCAATGGTAATACTCGTACCCGCGCATGGGCTGGCGGTGATTTATGGGCAGAAGATCCAGGTTGTTACCTATCAGATGAAGAAATAGGTGTCGCTGTCTTGCCAGAAATCAAATGTGTAGCGCTGTAGGTTTGTCACACTTGCTGTGATGCCTTTATTACCGTGACCGAACGTCACTTTGGAGCTGACATGGATCAGACATCTAACTTTCCCGCTGCACTGCAAGCTGCTTTCGCCCCTGGTGATGTAGCCTTAATTGGCGCAGGTCCCGGCGACCCAAGCCTGTTAACAATGCGTGCTTGGAGCTTATTACAACAAGCCGATGTGGTGGTCTATGACCGCCTTGTCAGCCCAGATTTACTTGCACTGATACCTCAGCGTTGCGCGCGGCGCTATGTCGGCAAATCCAGTGGACACCACAGTTTACCGCAAGAAGGTATCAACCAACTGCTCGCTGATTTAGCTCTACAAGGTTTACGTGTGGCGCGCCTGAAAGGCGGTGACCCTTTTATTTTTGGCCGTGGTTCAGAAGAGCTCGACTACCTGCTCAAGCTAAAGATTAACTGCCAAGTCGTTCCTGGAATCACCGCCGCATCAGGCTGCACGGCCTACGCGGGGATTCCGCTGACTCATCGTGGCGTAGCGCATTCTTGCGAATTCATCACCGGTCATTTGCAAGAAGATGGCGCTCTGCACTTGCCGTGGAAAAGCCTGGCTAACCCTAAAAAAACCTTAGTGTTTTATATGGGTCTTGGCAGTCTTGAAGAAATCTCTAGCGAGCTGATTCAAGCAGGCTTAGCCGCAGATACTCCGGCAGCTTTAATTGGTAATGGCACCTATGCCAACCAGCAAGTGGTGCGTGGCACGCTTGCAGAGCTGCAAAACATGGCGGACAACGCTTACCTCACCCCGCCCACCTTAACCGTGGTGGGCAAAGTAGTTGCTTTGTTCAGTGAGCAGCAAATCAGTCATCCGGCTCTTATCAGTCACGCTACATCCGAAGTTGAGGAAGCGCTATGCGTATAAGTATGGGTTTAAAACCTCTCGCCGCGCTCACTCTGCTCGGCATGGCGAGCGCTGCTGTAGCCACAGACAATATCGACTTTAGCGCCACGCAAAAGCTCTATGAAGAACATTGCACTGTCTGCCATGGCGCTCAACGCATTGGTGGTGCTGGCCCTGCACTGCTGCCGGAAAGTTTAGGACGGATTAAAAAGCCTGAAGCTAATAAGGCCATCAGCGAAGGACGTCCTGCCAGCCAAATGGCGGCTTACAAAGATATTCTCAGCCCTGCACAAATCGACAGCATGGTGGAGTATCTGTATACCCCTATTGAAAATCCACCAACCTGGGACGATGCCGATACCCGCGCCAGTCACCGCATGCTGGTGGATGCCAGCACTCTGTCTGAAACACCATTGCACCAAGCCGATCCACTAAATTTATTTGTCGTGGTTGAAGCCGGCACCCACCATGTCACCATCTTAGACGGCGATAAGTTTGAGCCACTGACGCGCTTTCAATCGCACTTTGCTCTGCATGGCGGACCAAAATTCTCCCCAGACGGACGTTTTGTCTACTTTGCCTCACGGGATGGCTGGGTAACTAAATACGATTTATATAATTTCACCATGGTTGCTGAAACCCGCGTCGGCTTAAACACCCGTAACTTAGCGGTCAGCAATGATGGGCGCTGGGTACTGGCCGGTAACTACTTACCGGGCAACTTAGTTTTGCTCAATGCTGATGATTTAACTTTGGTAAAAAGCATCCCAGTGATCGGTGAAGACGGCACCGCTTCACGCGTCAGCGCGGTGTATACCGCTCCACCGCGCGACAGCTTTATCGTCGCACTGAAAGACACTAAAGAAGCTTGGGAGCTGTCTTACGCTGGCACCCCTGACTTCACTCCACGACGTATTATTGCTCAAGACTTCTTAGATGATTTCTCCTTTACTCCAGATTATCGCTACCTGTTAGCCACCTCGCGTAAAGCGCACGGCGGCCAAGTGATTGATCTCGATACCGGCAAATCCATCACGGATATTCCACTGCCCGGCATGCCACACCTGGGCTCAGGTATCTATTGGAAACGCAACGGTGAGTGGGTCTTTGCTACGCCTAATATCAGCAAAGGATTAATTTCTGTATTGGATCTCAAAACTTGGAAGCTGATTAAAGAAATCCCCACCGAAGGCCCTGGCTTCTTTATGCGCAGCCACATCAACTCCAAGTACGCATGGACTGATGTGTTCTTTGGCTCCAACCAAGAAGCGGTGCATTTAATTGATAAGCAGACACTGGAAATCGCTCACACGTTACGACCGATGCCCGGTAAAAACGCGGCGCACGTCGAATTTACCAACGACGGCAGCCACTTGATTCTCAGTGTTTGGGACACCGAAGGCGCACTGATCGTTTACGATGCGAAAACGCTGAAAGAAGTGAAACGTATCCCGATGAATAAGCCGTCTGGCAAATATAACGTCGGCAATAAAATTGAGTTCGCGGAAGGTACATCGCATTAATGCAAAGGGTCTTTATCGACTAGAACAGTCGATAAAGACCAACTCTAGCAGACATGGTCAGCAACAATACAACGATAAAGCCTGAAGACATGTTTTTCATATACAGGGACGTCTCTGCATCACACCGCTGTTTAACCGCAGCACTAGAGGCTCACTATGTGGTTCAAGTGGAAGAAAAAAGCAATCCAATTACAGCAACAAAATACCGCACTACATGCTGAAATCTCTCAGCATCTTGAGCATATTCAACAACTTAAAGAAGCGTTTGCCAGCTCGCAAAATACGGCAGAAAACCATCAGCGCCAACTGCAGTTTAACCGTGGTGTCTCCAGTAATCTGATTCGTTTTGGCAGTTCAATTTCGCACCTTGGTGATTCTTTTGAATACCTCGCTGAGCAGATGGGGCGCAATCAACAGCATGCACAAGCGGTCGCTAGCGCCACGGCAACGAACCAAGAAAACTTTAGCGAACTACAAAGCAAAGCCATTGAGATGGAAAGCGGTCTGCTAGAAACCACGGAAAAAATTGATACCCTTGCCGCCCACTCTCAAGAAATTAACGGCATCGTCGACCTCATCAGCGGCATCGCCAGTCAGACTAATTTATTAGCACTTAATGCCGCGATTGAAGCCGCTCGAGCGGGTGATGCTGGGCGAGGCTTTGCCGTAGTCGCCAGTGAAATTCGCCATCTGGCCGAACGTACCGCTTTAGCCACTAATGATATCGTGCATAAAATTAATGAAATCCAAACAGAAACCAAGCAAGCGCATGACTATATTCAAAGCCAAGGTCAGCTTGCACAAGGTTTTAGTGAAACGACACAACAAGCCGTGACAGCAATGCACAGCCTGCACTCATTAGCCAAGCGCATGCATAAAGAAATAGAGTTATCCGCATTGCGTGCAGGTATTGAGCTGGCCAATCTGGACGAATTGTCTCTGAAATTTATTGTTTATGAACACCTACTAAACTCTCAAACACAAGCCGTTCCACAATTGCCCTCTGATCATGAGTGCCGTTTTGGGCGCTGGTATTACAACGACAGTAGCCGTGACTTGCATAAATTAGCCGAATTCCAGCGTATTGAACGTCCGCACAGCAGAGTGCACGAGCAAGGTCAACAGGCAATGCAAACGTATCAGCAAGGTGCATTAGAAGCAGCGGTACAGCATCTACAAAGTATGGAAGAGGCCAATCTTGAAGTGATGCAGGTGGTTACCGCAGTCCTTAAGCACTTTGAGCAGCAACACTAGCAGACTTGCGGTGACCGCTTGCGCGCGCCACACTGAGGGTCTTTCTTTGTAGAGAACGACCTGATGATTGTTCGCCCACGTCGTGGTTTTTTACCCTTACTACTTACCTTACAAGGCTCCGTGCTACCCGCCGTGATGCCGCAAGTAATCTTAGTCGCGAGCCTCGCAGCAGCGGCTTTTGCGGTGCATGAAATATTCCCTAACTACTTTCCCAACTACGGCTTGGCACCCTTCAGCATTTTAGGTCTAATGCTGTCGCTGCTACTGGGCTTTCGTAATAACGCCAGCTATGCACGCTGGTGGGAAGCCCGTCAGCAGTTGGGTAGTTTACTGGTGGAATGTCGTGCTCTGGCACGCTTGAGCATGTCTTATCTGGTTGCCGCGCCGCACATTCAGCAACGCTGCATGTTGCTCATTCGCGCCTTTAGCCGTGCACTTTTGTATGAGCTGCGCAGCCGTCCATTGCAAGGTGCGTTGGATGAACTGCTGGATGAGCAAACCTGCCAAGTTATTTATAACGCCAACAATCCTGCTGATCAGGTGTTGCGTTTACTCAGTTTAGAAATCGCCAAAGCCCAGCAACAAGGCCAGTTGGCCGATATTTTAGTCACCACCTTTGAAGCGCGCATCACCGCAATGACCGAGATTCAAGCGGCTTGCGAACGTTTGCATAACACGCCAATTCCTTTTGCCTATATGCTGCTGGTGCACCGTACTGCCTACTTATTTTGTTTTCTATTACCCTTCGGTTTAGTTGCCAGTGTCGGTATTTCCGCCCCCTTTATTAGCGCATTAGTTGCTTATGCGTTTTTTGGTTTAGATGCGCTCAGTGAAGAACTCGAAGAACCTTTCGGGGAGCGACCCAATCAGCTGCCGTTATTTGCCATTGAGCGCACCATAGAAATCAACGTCTTAGAAGCACAAGGCCTACCGACCCCAGAACCGCTTAAACCGCAGGGTTATTGGCTCAATTAGCAGTAACTTAAGCGCCGCTAAATAACACAATACCTGCAAGTATCTTTGCTAAAATGCGCAACGATATTCTCTCCGCCAAGGAACTGTTGTGATTGAAGCTGTATGGATTGTCTTTGCCTTTAGCTTAGGAATCGCTGTTCGCATGATCGGACTGCCGCCTTTGATTGGCTATTTGGCTGCAGGTTTTTCGATTGCGGCCTCAGCAGACTATCTGGGTTTAAGCGTCGACAGCACTTCAGCGCTGCAACATATTGCCCACCTTGGCGTGCTGCTACTGCTATTCACCGTCGGCCTTAAACTTAAAGTCAAAAGCTTAGTGCGTCCTGAAGTGATGGGCGGCGGCCTATTGCATTTCTTCATCAGTACAGTGGTGTTTACCCCGGCGTTTTTCTTATTTTTAGAGGTCAATTGGTACACAGCGGTCATGCTGTCGATTGCCTTGTCCTTTTCCAGCACAGTGTTGGCCGCCAAAGTACTCGACGGCAAACGGGAACTGCGCGCTTTTCACGGCCGCGTCGCCATCGGTATTTTGGTGGTACAAGATTTAATCGCTTTATGTGTGATGAGTATTGCCAGCGGGCAAACACCTTCGATGTGGGCACTAGTGGTATTTGGCATACCCTTGCTGCGCCCGCTGATTTATCGCTTGGTTGATTACAGCGGCCACGAAGAGCTGTTGGTTTTATTGGGTTTACTGCTGGCATTAGTGGTCGGTGGTTATGGCTTTGAGCAGATTGGTTTAAGTTCAGAGCTCGGCGCCCTGGCCTTTGGCGCGCTACTCGCCAATCATCCACGCTCCAGTGAGTTATCCAAAGCACTCTGGAGTATTAAAGAAATCTTCTTAGTGGGTTTCTTCTTACAAATCGGTATTGGCGGCCTACCAGACCAGAATGCGGTTATTTTCGCCCTGATTATGGCGGTCGCTTTACCGTTAAAAGGCGTGTTATTTTTTGCCTTGATGGTGCTCTTTAAGCTGCGCGCGCGCAGCGCCTTTTTAACCAGCTTAAGCCTAACCAACTACAGTGAGTTTGGTTTGATTGTCGCCAGTATTGCCATTCCAGAGTGGATTATTCCGCTGGCGTTGACAGTGGCTTTTTCCTTTATCGTATCAGCACAACTCAATCGTTTTGCCCATACTTTGTATGAAAAACTCAGTAAATATCTGATTTTAATGGAGCGCAAAGGCTTCCATCCCGATGAGCAACCGCTGTATATCGAGGATGAAATTCTTATTGTCGGTATGGGTCGTACGGGTATGGCTTCTTATCAAGCCTTGCACGACAAAGGCTATTCTGTGCTCGGCATTGATTCGGATCCAATCAAAATTGAGCAACAAATTCAGGACGGCATTCACAGCTTATTCGCTGATGCGGAAGACACTGTTTTCTGGAAGCGTTTGCATGCGCCACACTTAAAATATGTAATTCTAGCGGCCAATGATTTAGAGGCAAAAACTCTCGCTGCTCAAAAACTGCGCGAAACTGGTTTTAAAGGGTTTATTATCAGCCACTGTTTATACCCTGAACACGCCGATAGTATTCGCGCTGCTGGCGCTGACTTTATCCATAAAACCTTTTCCGAGACGGGTCTGAAACTGGCAGAACATGTGCTTGAACACACTAAACTGCCAAGCGCTTAAACAATCCCACTCAGAAGCTAAACGGATACACCAAATAATGATCCGACCGCAGCGGTTAAGCCCATCGCCAACGCGCCCCAAAACGCCACTCGATAGGCACCTTTAGCGACACTGGCACCGCCCGCATAGGCAGCTAAACCACCAAGTAACATAAGAAAAAATAATGCACTAGCAGGGATGACGTAAAGTAAAAGCTGCGCAGGAAAAAGCAGCACCATCAGCAAGGGCAAAAAAGCACCCACTGAAAATGTCAGTGCCGATGATAGCGCTGCCTGCACGGGTCGGGCTTGCATCTCATCGGTTAACCCCAACTCATCGCGCGCATGTGCAGCCAATGCATCATGAGCAGTCAGTTGCACTGCGACTTGCTGAGCTAGCTCAGCATCCAATCCTCGCTCGCGATAAATACCCGCTAACTCAGCCAACTCATACTCTGGATCATCAGCTAATTCTCGACGCTCAATGGCTAAATCAGCGTGTTCAGTATCGGTTTGCGAGCTCACCGAGACATACTCTCCGGCGGCCATAGACATCGCTCCTGCCACTAAACCGGCAACGCCTGTCATCAGTATTGTTTGCGTTCCAGCACCGGCCGCGACTACGCCGAGCAATAAGCTGGCAGTAGACAGAATACCGTCATTGGCGCCCAAAACTGCAGCTCTTAGTAAACCAATGTGTTGAATTTTGTGGGTCTCTGGATGTGGCATACCTAGCTCTTCTCAATAATCAATGCGTTGATATTTAACCTGCTGTTATCAGATCACTTATTCATCAATTTGCGGCAAGGCTTGGTACTCAAAGCCTTTTTTCGCAATGGCATAGCACTCTTCAATGTGTGCATGACCAATCAAGAGCATCGCGCTGCCACTCAGCGCCGCAGCTGCCGCCTGACCGGCAAAAGGGATAAACTTGAGCGCTTGTTTAGCGGTTAAGCGCAGACCGACTTTCTGCAACAGCAGCAACACCACTTGCTTGGTGATCAGCTGTCCGATCACACGGCTGCCAGTGGTTTTAATCACTCCGTACAAGAAACTTTTAAACTGCGGATCGAGACGATTAATTTGCTCAGGCGTTAAACCAAACTGACGATTAATCGCGGGTAACAGCTCTAAAAGCAATCCCACATCAGCGGCAATATCGGCACCTGGCAGCGGCACGAGCACCATCCCGCTGGAGGCTAAAGCGCGTTTTTTTACCATGCTTTTACAGCGCAAGCGCACTGCATCCAACTCTTCTATCGATGTCATCAAAAGCCATCACCTCTCTACTCTGTAAAAGCGACTGGATGCCTGATCAGCATGACTCTCAAGCCATACGCATCAGGCTGTTCAATAGACAGCAAAACCACTGCCTAGTGCAACTTCATCCGCGGATGGGTGCGCTTGCCGATGCGATCACTGAGCATAATTAAAGCTGTACGAAACACGCCGTAGAGTACAACCTGATGCATGCGATACAAAGAGATATAGAACATCCGCGCCATCCAGCCTTCAACATTAACCGTACGCATAAAGCCGCCCATGATGTTGCCCACCGCACTGTATTGCGAGAGAGACACCAAAGAGCCGTAGTCGCGGTATTGATAGCTCGGCAAGGCTTTACCTTGCAGCTTCAAGGCTAAGCTTTTACTTAAAAAGCTGGCTTGCTGATGCGCTGATTGTGCGCGTGGCGGTACATTTTTATCGCTGCCTTCAGTCAACGGGCAAGCAGCGCAGTCACCTAAAGCAAAAATATCATCGTCCAGCGTGGTTTGCAGTGTAGTACGCACCACCAATTGATTAATCCGATTGTTTTCTAAACCATCCAGTTCGGTTAAAAACTTAGGCCCACGCACACCTGCCGCCCAGACTTTTAACGATGCCGGAATAAACCCGCCATCTTTAGTGTGCATGCCTTCAGCGGTAATTTCTTCAACGGGTGCAGACAACTTAATCTGTACACCGAGCTTGAGCAGTTGCTGGTGTACTTCAGTGGCAATTTTCTCTGACAAGGCCGGTAAAACACGCGGTCCTGCTTCGATAATAGTGATGCACATATTCTCTGGCTGGATATTACTTAAGCCATAGGCCGATAACTGTTGCGAGGCATGGCGTAATTCAGCAGCCAATTCCACCCCGGTTGCGCCAGCGCCGACGATAGCAATATTGACGATATTGTCGTCATCACCTTTGGCATGCGCACTTAAATACTCACCCAGCAAACGCCTATGAAAGTTCAGCGCATGTTGTGGGCTGTCCAGAAAAATGCAGTGTTCAGCCGCACCTTTAGTACCAAAATCATTGGTTAAACTGCCGACAGCAACCACTAAGGTATCGTAGTTTAAGCTACGTGCAGGGACCAGTTGATGGCCTTTTTCATCCAGCGTGGCGCTCAGTTCAATGGTTTTAGCTTGGCGATCAATGCCTGAAAACTTACCAATCTGAAATTCAAAATGATTCCATTTGGCCTGCGCAACATAATTTAATTCATTATCCGTACTGTTCAGTGAGCCTGTGGCCACTTCATGCAATAAGGGTTTCCAGATATGGGTAAGATTGGCATCCACTAAGGTGATCTTGGCCTGCTTGCGCTTACCTAAGGTGCGACCTAAGCGCGTCGCTAACTCAAGTCCGCCAGCACCGCCGCCCACTACTACAATGCGATGTAACATGTTGTGCAGCCTATAAAACAATAAAAAGTTGTCGCTACTATACGATGAAAGTCGCATGTAACGCAGTGTTCTTTATGGCTGCTGCTAAAGAAGCAGTGCTTTATTTTAGGCTCAGAGTTGCGGCGAACTGTGTTTAAAATGAGATATTTAGGTAGGTATTACAGCGTCACACGCAGCGCAGCAAAAAGCGCTGCGTGGACAGCCTGCTTATATATTAGCGAACCTTGATCACCAGCTTACCCACTGCCTTACGTGCAGCCAGGGTATTGATCGCTTGCGCTGTATCTTCTAGCGCAAAGGTTTGCGAGACCAAGGGTTTCAGCTTGCCTTCGGCAAACCAAGCAAACAGTTGTTGGAAGTTAGCGACGTTATCTTGCGGTTGGCGCTGAGCGAAGGAGCCCCAGAACACACCAATCACCGCAGCGCCTTTGAGTAGCGGTAAATTGGCTGGCAATGACGGAATCGTGCCGCTAGCAAATCCAATCACCAACATACGGCCGTTCCAAGCAATCGAGCGGAATACCGTTTCAAACAAATCACCGCCCACCGGATCAATGACGACATCCACACCTTGACCCTTGGTTAAGGTTTTCAAGCGTTCACGCACGTCTTCATCTTGGTAGTTAATCAGCTCATCAGCGCCAGCTTGGCGTGCCACTTCAAGCTTCTCGGCACTGCTGGCCGCAGCAATCACTCGCGCACCCATGGCTTTACCAATTTCAATCGCGGCCAAACCAACGCCACCGGAAGCGCCAAGCACCAATAACGTCTCGCCGGCTTGCAAAGCACCACGCTGCTTAAGAGCATGAATCGCAGTACCATAAGTCATGCTAAAGGCTGCCGCAGTGGTAAAATCCATTGCATCAGGCATCGGTAAAATATTATAGGCAGGCACAGCTATTTGCTCAGCACAACTGCCCCAGCCAGTCAGCGCCATCACTCGATCACCGACTTTAAGATGACTGACGTTCTCGCCAACAGCGCTGATCACACCTGCTGCTTCACCACCCGGAGAAAATGGAAAAGGCGGTTTGAACTGGTATTTGCCTTCAATAATTAAAGTATCAGGAAAGTTAATGCCCGCCGCATGCACATCCAGCAGCACTTCATTTTTCTTGATCTGCGGACTGCTGGTGTCTTCAATCACCAAGGTATCGGCTGGGCCAAAGGCTTTACATAACACGGCTTTCATAAGGCACCTCATTTATTGTTTGCTTGAGTGTAGTACGCAAGCTACAGAGTTCAATCTGTATGCATATAAGTGATAGTGCATTATTACTGTCAACCTTTAATTCAGCCTATGTACAACTGCATTTAAACCATCTAGCAGCCTATGACAATGGCTTGCCTCATAAATCAATAACAAACTCTACAAGCCTAAACGTATACTGTGGAACATGAATTCATTTATGCCATGGAGCAGTCACTGTGAAATATGTATCGATCCTATTACTGGCTTTTTCGTTCAGCGGGCTAACAGCGTACGCGCAAGAAGATGAGCAAACGCCTGTCGTTGCTGCACCGTCCGCGTATGTCAATTTAGTACCTGCTTTAGTGGGTAATTATGGTGCTGGTGGCAAACTTAAATACTACAAAGCCGATATTGCTTTACGCGTTAAAGCAGAAAACGTGGCTAGGGTTGAATACCACGAGCCACTGATTCGCGACCAATTGATTCAGCTGTTCGCTCAGCAAACTGATGAGAATCTAGGATCCAATGAGGGTAAGGAAGCGATGCGTCAAGCCGCTTTGCTACAAGTGCAAAACACCCTAAAAGAAGAGGAAGGCGAAATATTGGTGGATGATTTGTTATTTAATAACTTGATAGTGCAGCCATAAAAGTTAGTTAGGCTGTATACAGTCTGCCGCCATTGCAACGGCAGACTTTGCTTACTTAGAAGTTGTAGCGTAGGCCGACAGAGGCGAGGTCGATGTTGTGTTTGACATTAACACCGTCAATTTTCTTGTCTGCAACATCTTGGTAGCGCTCGTACTCAGCAACTACAGCGAGTTCTTTAGTGAAGTTGTACGAAGCACCAACGCCAAAAGAAGGTGTCCATTTTCTAACTGCCTCACTATCAGAACCTGAAATGATGTTGCCAGCCAATTTAACTGACGTTTTAGTTTTTAAGTAGTGATAGCCAACTTTAGCAAACAATGCAAAATCATCAAGCGGTAAAGTTCCAACTAGGTTAGCTCCCAAACCACTCGTTTCAAAATCAGCTTTAGTTGAAAAAGAACCACCTGGGCCACTAATAGCACCCTTATAAGTTGATTTACCTAAATCAATATACTGTGCCTCAAGCGCAACATACGGATTTGCTTGTAAGCCAACAGCAATTTTGTAAGCAGTGTCTGTACGATCAGTAGATGTACTTCCACCAGCGTTTGCAAACACACTCTGTATTTCTTTAGCTACTTTTGGCTTCTCAGCCTTCGCCTGACCAATACTACCCGTCAAATAACCCGATACTTCGTTGGCCTGCACTGCAGTTGTGGCACACGCGAATACTGCTGCAGCCAATAATGTTTTCTTCAACATCCTATAACTCCCTGAATAATGACGCTATTTATTAGCGAAAGTGAGTGTACTTAAAAATACTTTTATGTCCAGCCGCGAAGCTTTTACCAACACACAGATTCAATAAAAGAATTTTCAAACAACACTTAACAAATCAAAAATCGCGATAAAAATAACGGAAAATCATCGATGTGATTTGCCATATCAATGGGTTATAGATTGTCACCGTATTAAGCTGCTTGCCGCGATGCCAATTAATTATCCTTGCCTTACATCCAGCACAGCCTTTAGCACACACTTTACAACATGCTTTGCGGGATGAGCTTTACATACTCAGCAACATGCTCAGCATTCGCATGAGTTAGATGTGGCACTTCAGCCAAACACGGTGCAGGCATCAGCTGCTGTAAGGTTGCTAGGTTTTCCGCTAAGCGCGCGCAGTTGGGGTCCACCACATTCGCTACCCAGCCAGCCAGCTCCAGGCCGTCATTGAGGATGGCTTGCGCACTCAATAAAGCATGATTAATACAGCCCAGCTTCACCCCTACCACTAAGATCACTGGTAGCTGCAGGGCAATGGCAAAGTCTGAGAGGAATTCCGTATTAGAGATCGGTACGCGCCAGCCGCCAGCGCCTTCAATCACAGTAAAGTCGGCCTGTTGTTGCAAAATTACCTGTGCCGTCCGATATAAGTCAGCCACGGATAACTCAACACCCGCTTCCTGCGCAGCAATATGCGGGGCAATCGCCGGAGCAAAAGCATAGGGATTGATCTGTGAGTAAGGCAGTTGCACCGTGCTTTGCGCGATTAAGGCCAAAGCATCGCTATTGCGTAGCCCCTGCTCGGTCATCTCACAACCGGAGGCCACAGGTTTCATTGCTAAGGTGCTGCAACCTTGTTGTTTGGCCGCGCAGAGCAGTCCTGCGGCAACGCTGGTTTTGCCGGCATCGGTGTCTGTGCCAGTAATAAAAAATGCCTGTGCCATGCTTAACCCTCTTTACGTAATACGCCGTAGACCACCTGCCAAGTTGCAGGCAAACCTTGCGGCTGACGGTAGTATTCATAAGCATTCAGCAAGCGTTGCAAGCCTTGCCGGCTAACTAAACCTGGCGCACGTCCATCTTGCAAATGATCGGCTCCTAAATGCTTCAGCTCATGGGTCAGGTCAGCCACTTTGGCGTAATGATAGATATGCGTATGACAGTGCAAATCCAGCACCTGCAAAGCACTGGCAGCGGTTAATTCCTGATAGCGCTTAAGTGTGCGAAATTGATTGACGTGAGTGGCGTTATCCACCGCCTGCCAGCTACGGCGCAGCTCGATTAATGAGCCATCTGCCAGGCTACTAAACAGCAGCACACCGCCAGGTTTTAGTACTCGATGCGCTTCATGCAAAACCTTAGAAAAATCAGTACACCACTGCAGCGCTAAACTGCTAAAAACCAGATCTTGGCTATTGTCCTGCAGTGGCAGCTGCTCAGCATCGGCGCAGATATAGCTGAGGTCTGGGCAGCGTGTACGCGCAAAGGCCAACATACCTTGGGCAAGATCAAGGCCGGTACCGCGCGCACTGGCAAAACGTTGCTGTAAGTGTTCGCAGAAATAGCCTGTGCCACAGCCAAGATCCAGCCATTGCTGGATATGCGCAGGGCAGATTGATTCAGGCAGTAAGCTTAATAAACGTGCGCCCACCGCGCGCTGAAAATCGGCCACGCTGTCATAGGTTTCAGCGGCGCGTGAAAATGCTGCGGCAACCTGTTGCTTGTTGTTCTGCTGTTGCCCTGAAAACTCAAGCATGCTGACCACGCAAAATAAAGTCGGCAATGCGCTGGGCTAATAATTGCGACTCAACAATAAGCCCCGCATGGCTTTGTCCGAATAATTCCACAGTGGCTTGTGCATTGAGCTCTCGCATACTGCTAAGCGCCAGCGACGGCACTAAGGCATCCTGCTCAGCTAATAGATGTAGCTGTGGGCCTGCAAAGGCACTGATTGCGACACGATTATCCAACTCAGCCAACAGATCTAATCCGGCTAAAGCACAGCCAGAATCAGCCACTGCAGCAGCCTCTAATAACTGCCGCGATAATGCTCGAGGCTGCGCAGCACCTTGACTGCATAACAGCACAAAACGCTTTAGACCTGCGGCGAAATCCTCAGCACAGAGCTGGCGAAACGCGGTAAAAGTATCCACTGGCATTGCCGCTGGCCAGGTGTCACGCGCGACAAAACAAGGATTACTGGCATAACTGATCAATCCTGCACAGGCTGATTGCCGATACGCCGCCAGAGCCGTGGCTAACATGCCACCCAACGACCAGCCCATTAGCCAGCAATCACTCGGCAACTGTTGATCGAGCAATGCAATCAGCGCCTCGGTACTTTTTCCGCGCACATCAGGTAATGGCTGAATCTGTACTGTTAGCTGCGGTAAAGCAGCATCCAGTTGCTCCGCTAAAATCTGTAGCGGCACCACGCCTAATCCCCAGCCGGGAAGCAATACCAGATGTTTACTCATCACGCGTCTCCAGCTGGCAAGCGGCCAAGCCATCGAGTAACTGCTGCACCTGCTCGGTGCTGTGCGCTGCAGTAAGCGTGATGCGTAAGCGCGCACTACCCGCCGGCACGGTTGGCGGACGAATCGCGCCGACTAAAATACCCAATTCACGCAGCTTGGCTGAAATCGCCATCGCCTGCGCGCTATCACCAATAATGATCGGTTGAATCGGCGTGGGGCTGTCCATTAAATTCAAACCTAGGGCTTTGGCACCCTGACGAAACTGCTGAATTAATTGTTGCAGATGCTCACGGCGCCAATGCTCTGTTTGCAACAGCTCTAGACTGGCCAGCGTCGCACAGGCCACGGCTGGCGGTGAACTGGTGGTGTAAATATAAGGCCGCGCAAACTGAATCAGGGTTTCAATCAACTCTTCGCTACCGGCAACAAAAGCACCCGCCGTACCAAAGGATTTACCCAAGGTGCCCACCAACACCGGCACTTCGCTAGCCGTTAAGCCGTAATGCTCAACCAAACCACCACCGTTTTTGCCCAGCACACCAAAACCATGGGCATCATCCACCATCAGCCATGCCCCGTGAGCTTTGGCCTGTTCTGCTAATTCGGGCAAACGCGCCAGATCGCCGTCCATACTAAAGACGCCGTCAGTTACCAACAGCGTATGACCCTGCGCGCGCTGGAAACGCTGCTTGAGGCTGTCGAGATCATTGTGTAAATAACGGCTAAAGCGCGCGCCTGATAACAGCCCAGCATCCAGCAGCGAGGCATGGTTAAGACGGTCATGCAGCACAGTATCACCCTGCCCAACCAGCGCGGTAATCACCGCTAAATTGGCCATATAACCGCTGCTCATCAGTAGCACACGGTCGCGACCAGTAAACTCTGCCAATGCCTGCTCCAGCTGATGATGCGGCTCGCTATGGCCAATGACTAAATGCGAAGCACCACCACCAACACCCCAGCGCGCAGCACCCTGTTGCATAGCATCCACCACCTGCGGGTGATTGGCTAAGCCTAGATAATCATTGGATGAAAAGGCCAAATACTCTTTACCATCCACCTGCACTACAGGCCCTTGTGGGCTTTGCAATAGTGGCCGTTGGCGGTAAAGGTTATCGGCTTGGCGGGCGGCCAAACGTGCAGCAAGGTCGAAGCTCATGACAATCCAAAGTAAGGTTTTCAGGCAAGGTCGTAATGCGAGTGGCAAGCCTGGCAGCCTGCCCACTCACAGGATCATTTAGTGTGTGGCCGCATCGTAAAATAATGAGGCATCGCGCTGCTCGATGATGGCGTGCTCAATAGCTGCCTGATGCACTTCATCGGCATACTCTTCACGGGCTTCTGGTTTGATCCCAAGACGGGCAAACAACTGCATATCCTTATCCGCTTGTGGATTGGCAGTGGTCAGAAGCTTTTCACCGTAGAAAATCGAGTTAGCACCCGCTAGAAACGCTAAAGACTGCATCTGCTCGTTCATTTGTTCACGGCCTGCAGACAAACGCACATGAGATTTAGGCATCATAATCCGCGCCACAGCGAGCATGCGGATAAAATCAAAGGGATCGACATCCTCGGCATTTTCTAACGGCGTGCCTTCAACTTTCACCAGCATATTGATCGGCACACTTTCTGGGTGCTCTGGCAAATTGGCCAACTGGATCAACAAGCCAGCACGGTCAGCAATGGATTCGCCCATGCCCAAAATACCGCCTGAGCAGATTTTCATTCCCGCATCACGTACATAACTTAAAGTTTGTAAGCGCTCGGCATAGGTACGGGTGGTAATAATATTGCCGTAGAACTCTGGCGAAGTATCAAGGTTGTGGTTGTAATAATCTAAACCGGCATCAGCCAATGCTTTGGTTTGCGCTTCATCTAACTTGCCAAGGGTCATGCAGGTTTCCATGCCCATGGCTTTAACGCCTTTAACCATTTCCAAGACATAAGGCAGATCTTTCGCCGAAGGATGTTTCCACGCTGCGCCCATGCAAAAACGCGTTGAACCAATTTCTTTGGCGCGCTTGGCTTCGTCCAAAACCTTCTGCACTTCCATCAGTTTTTCTTTATCCAGCCCAGTGTTGTAGTGCCCAGACTGCGGACAATATTTACAGTCTTCTGGACAAGCGCCGGTTTTAATCGACAGTAAGGTCGAGACCTGTACGCGATTGGCATTAAAGTGCTGACGATGCACGCTTTGTGCTTGAAAAATCAGATCATTGAAGGGCTGCTGTAACAGAGCGGTCACTTCGGCAAGTGTCCAGTCGTGACGAGTGTCAGCATGAGGGCTGGTGGTCATGGATGTTCCTTTTTATTGGCCGTTTACTTTTAATTAACCATTAAGCGGCGGGCTGCTAAACTTCAGGCATGCAGGATGCATTGCAATAATAATCAAGGAGACGCCATGAGCTGTCAACCGAGTCACGTCAACAAGGTTTACCAGTGGTTAATAAACAAACAATCTTGTTTGCTTTGCGATGGCCCTAGTCACCGTGCGTTGGCACTTTGCGAAGACTGTGAAGCAGAGCTACCATGGCTTAGCGGGCAGTGTCGACAATGCGCACTGCCGATGCCTAACCACCAAGCGCTTTGTGCTGATTGCACAGATAATCCACCACTTTTTAGCCAAGTTGTCACGCCACTGCAGTTTGATTTCCCTATCGACACCCTGATCAGTCGCTTTAAATACCAACAACGCTGGCCCTATGGACGCTTATTAAGTGCGCTGCTGGTGCAGTATGTAACCTATTATTTTGATGAAGGTGGGCAACGTCCTGATCTGATTTTAGCGGTGCCTTTAGCAAAACGCAGGCAGCGCCAGCGCGGTTATAACCAAGCGCAAATGATCTGTGATTGGTTAGCTAAAGCGCTCGGTTTGCATAATCCTCAGCAACTCTTATTGCGCACTCGCGAAACAGTCAGCCAACAAGGTTTAAGCGCTAAAGCGCGGCGCGATAATTTGCATAATGCGTTTCAATTGACTGATCCTACGCAGGTAAGCAACAAACACATCGTTTTAGTTGACGATGTGCTGACGACAGGTACCACCTGCTCAATCATTAGCGGGCTATTGCTCAAGCATGGTGCCGCACGAGTCGATGTCTACTGTTTGGCTCGCACCGGCAAGCCGCACGGAGTGCAACTGTAACCATCTGCAGAGTTTGTCCTATTAACCCCTGTATGAGCTGGCCATGCCCGCGATAGTGACCATGTACAGTGTTGCAAACAACACCATTGATCAATGAGTATCTTGTTAGTATCGCGACCAGCGGAGCCACGGATGGCGCAGCCCCGAATCGGGTCAGGATGACCCGCTGAGGGAAAAGCGATACTAGCAAGGTACGGCATGCACAAATCGTCCTTGCTACTTTGCTGTGCTTAAAACGCTAAGTCTGTGCATGTCGTACTTCGGGGCAAGTATTAATCCGTCGATGAGCCTATCCAGGGCTCAACTCCGGCGCTCGCCATCCTTGGCTCGCTCACCACACCCACCCCGAAGCACTCGTTGACCATTTGCGGTGTTTGCACTATTGCAATTTCAATAATCTATACAAATTTACACTTGTTGCAGACCAACAGAACTGAATACATCTGCGCAGAGTAATGGTTTTAAAAGCGTCATGCGTCAAATTCGCAGGCAACACCAATAATCAATGAGTACCTTGTTCGTGTCGCGACCAGCGGAGCCACGGATGGCGCAGCCCCGAATCGGGTCAGGATGACCCGCTGAGGGAAAAGCGATACGAACAAGGTACGCCATGCACAAATCATTCTGAATGCTTTGCTTTGCATAACTCAATCAGCACACTGCGCGCCATCTTCCTCACAACGAGTAGCATATTGCTGGGCCATCACCGCGCACACCATCAATTGGATTTGATGGAACACCATTAACGGAAGAATCGCCGGTCCCACCGCACCACCAGCAAACAACACCGAAGCCATCGGAATACCAGTCGCCATACTCTTCTTTGAACCACAAAATACAATGGTAATCTCATCTTCTTTATTAAACTTAAAACGACGCGCCAGCCATGTTGTGGCAAACAAAACCATAGCTAAAATCACACTGCAGACCACACTCAACATAATCAACGAAGCAGGCGGCACCGCGCTCCACAACCCACCAATCACCGCGGCACTAAAGGCCGTGTAAACCACCAACAAAATCGAACTTTGATCAACATTTTTTAACCAACGGGCATTACGATCAACCCAACTACCAATCCAACGGCGCATGTAATGACCCACTAAAAACGGTAGTAATAATTGCAGACTAATTCTGATCACCGCCTCAAGCATCCCAGTCGTACCCGCATCGGCATCCAGCATCATTTTCACCAATAACGGTGTAACTAAAATGCCAACTAAACTCGAAGCAGAAGCCGCACAAACCGCCGCAGGAATATTACCGCGGGCAATCGAAGTAAAAGCAATTGCCGACTGCACCGTGCCCGGCAGAGCAGCTAAATACAGCATACCGATCCACAACTCATCACCTAAAACAGGACGGATCAGCGGCTGCAATGACAGCATCAACAGCGGAAATAAAATAAAGGTGCAGGCAAACACCAGCAGATGCAAACGCCAATGCATCACCCCAGCAATAATGGCATGGCGCGACAACTTAGCGCCGTGTAAAAAGAACAGCAAAGCAATGGCAAAATTAGTCAGCCACTGAAAAAAGGTCGCCCCCATACCCTGTGCAGGAATAAAGGTCGCAGCCAACACCACCGCGATTAAAATCAAGGTGAAGTTATCGAACAAAATACGCAAACGAAACATAATTAAAGGCACCATCAAATCTAATATGACGCGACTCTACTGGATATGAAATAATCCGGCTAACGCCAATCAGCCAAAGAGTATCGACTAACGGACATGAAAAGCGCACTTGAGCAACGCCTTAGTGACTTAAAAGACTTACCACGCCCCATCTACGGGCAAACAGAGGCGCTACCCAACAAAGTCTTAGGCTATCGTCACAGCCACCCTTGGGTGCAGTTTTCCTATGCCATTAGCGGAGTTTTAGAAGTCCAAACCACGCATGGCCGTTTTATTGCACCGCCGCAGCGCGCTGTATGGATTCCAGCGGGCATCAAACACCGCGTGCACAGCTCAGTACACACGCAAATTCGCAGTTTATACATCGACCATCAGGTACTCGTTGAGCCGCCGCAGACCTGCCGTGTGGTAGAAGTAACGCCTCTGCTCAAAGAACTGATTCGGGCCTTCGGCGAGTTACCTATTGAGTACGATGAAAAAAGCGCCGAAGGACGTTTGGCGGCAGTGTTATTGGATCAACTGACCCATGCGCCAGATATGGGTTTAATGCTGCCTTTGCCTGCGGATAAACGTTTACAAAAAATAGTCGCGCAACTGCAGAAGCATCCCGACGCTACCGACACATTAAGCCAATGGGCAGAGCGTTTACATGTCTCAGAAAAAACTTTGAGCCGTTTATTTGTGCAGCAAACCGGACTGACGTTTCGCTTGTGGCGGCAGCGTTTACGCTTGCTTAATGCCTTGCCTTTACTCGAACAAAAACAAGCGGTCACTGAAGTCGCTTTAGCCTGTGGCTATGAATCCACCTCAGCTTTTATTGCCGCATTTGGAGATCATTTTGGCAACACGCCCGGTGAGTTTTTTAAAGGATAAATCAACGGCTCTCATCTGTTAGATAATGATCACGCACTTTTAAAGTTAATTTTAGTAAGACCACAAGAAAGCAGCAGACTTGCCACAGGTTTCTTATTTCAGGCTAAACTCAAGCTTTATTTAATACTGTTAAGAGAGGCTGCAATGCTTAATTACGTTGTCATTTCAGGCTCTGGCCGCCCACAAAGTGAGTCAGCACGCGTTGGCGAATACATGCGCCAGCGCTTGATTGATTTGCAACTCAGCGAAGACAGTCGTTGTTCATTGATTGATTTAGGCACCAGTCCTTTACCACTCTGGCCTGAGCAAAATGATGGTTTATGGCATGACTACGCAGAACGTTTGAAAGCTGCTGATGCAGTAATTGTTATCACACCTGAATGGCACGGCATGGCCAGTCCTGCCTTGAAAAACTTTTTCGTACTCGCGAGCAAAGCTGAGTTAGCACATAAACCTGGGCTGTTAGTTTCCGTATCATCTGGTGTTGGCGGTGCCTACCCGATAAGTGAGCTGCGCAGTTCGAGTTTTAAAAATAATCGTCTGTGTTATATCCCCGAGCAAATTATCGTTCGCCAAGCCAACGATATGCTGCATCCAGGACCTGTAGTCGATGACAACGACCAGCGTTTACGACCACGCATTGATTATGCTTTAGGCGTGCTTGGCCACTACGCAACAGCTCTTTGCGCTGTACGTGCGGCAGTCGATATGAGCATTCCTGAGTTTTCCAACGGGATGTAAAGTACAAGCTCGCACGGCATGCACATATCATGCGAGATACTCTTCTTAGCTAATAAAGCTAAGTCTGTGCATGTCGTACTTCGAGATGAGTGTTAATCCGTCGATGAATGATTACTTTAAAAGCGTCATACGCCACATCAGCAAACAACATCACTGATCAATGAGTATCTTGTTGGTGTCGCGACCAGCGGAGCCAGGGATGGCGTAGCCCCAAATCGGGGCAGGATGACCCGTTGAGGGAAAAGCGATGCGAACAAGGTACGCCATGCACATATCATTCAGGATTCTTTTATGACGAACTGATTGAATGCAGACACACTAAACGCCTGCAGATCATTAATTCCAAAACGGCAACGAAGTAATCGCCGACAGAATCGTTGCATTCAGAATATCGACAAAAAACGCACCCACCATCGGTACAATCAAAAACGCTTTATGCGAAGGACCATAACGGTCTGTCACAGCCTGCATATTCGCAACAGCAGTCGGCGTCGCGCCCATCCCGAAACCACAAAAACCTCCTGCTAAGACCGCCGCATCATAGTCTTTACCCATCACCCGAAAGACCACAAAAATCGCAAACAAAACCATTACAACAGCTTGTACGCCTAAAATAATCACCAAAGGTATCGCTAAATCTTTAATCACCCACAGCTCCAAACTCAGCAGCGCCATCGCTAAAAATAATGACAAAGACACATTACCGAACACATCCACACAGCGATCAAAGACATTCACTTTAAAAAGACTACACAACACATTACGCACAACCACGCCCGAGCCCAAAGCCCAAACAAAGGTCGGAATCACAAAATTCGATTCGCTAAAGTGCTCCGCCATAAAACTCGATAGATAAGAAGCGCTGGCTAAACACACGGCAAACAAGGCTAAGGTTTCAATCGCACTGTCCGCAGTAATAAAACGCATCTGCTGAGGTTGTTCAAAAGCAACGCGAGGACCTGTGTTCGTGCCTTCGCTTGGCAACTGAACTTTTTTCATTAAACGCCGTGCCACCGGACCACCAATGAGACCACCACAGACCAAACCAAAAGTAGCGCAGGCCATACCTAAAGCAACCGCACCTTCAATACCAAAGTCGGTTTCAAAGATTTGCCCCCAACCCGCAGCAGTACCGTGACCACCCACTAAAGTGATCGAGCCAGTAATCAGTCCGGTCAAAGGCTCCAAGCCCAAGAGCGAGGCAAGACTAATCCCCACCACGTTTTGCACCACAATAAAACCAGCGACGATTGTGGTGAACAGCACTAACGGCAAGCCACCGGCTTTTAATCGACTGAAATCAGCACTTAAACCAATCGAAGCAAAAAACATCAACATAAAGCCATCTTGCAGGCCTTTTTCGATTTTTATCGAAAAGCCATTGAACTGATGCAAGGCCAGCACCAATAACGCTGCAATCAAACCGCCAACTACGGGCTCTGGAATATTGAAATTATTGAGCACTCGCACGCGCTGGACCAAGACTCGTCCCACCAGCAAGACAACAGTGGCCGCAATTAAAGTGTAATAACTGTTTAAAACGATAACAAAACCATCACTCATAAAGACTCCGCGCTGATCATTTAACCGCCATATCTATTAAATGCCTTCCTCATATCCCATTAAATAAAAGGGTAGCAGGCCGCTAGGCACAATAAAACGTTGCACAGCTTATGTGGCAAAGTCTCCAGTGTGAACCTTTTAAGGTATTTAAGTTAAAAACAGATGATCAGTGATTGCTTGATTTGCGCATCAAGCAATCACTGATATTTAACACAGAGAGAGAAATAGCTAAGAAAATAACTACTTATTTAGCAGTGAGCGGCTCGGCAAACCAGGCCAAAATCTCATCCCATAACGGCTGCGCCAGCGGACGGAAATACCCCATGTGGCCAATCGCACCAAACTTCAAGTTATAGGCTTGTGGGTCAAGATCTCGGTGAGTCACCTCTGCAGCGCTGTAATACTGCATAAAAGCATCACGCGAGACCGGCAGTGCCCAGAGATCATCCAAAGCAACCGCGGCAGTAATCGGTGTGGATATCTGCGCAAACTGTAGTTTTTTACTTTCACGCACCAGCGGGTCATCAAAAAAATAATGTGGCATGCCACACCAGCGTTTCCAAGACCGATAAACATCGATGGGCATATCTTCACCCATTCCGAGCATTTTCCATGGCAAATAGCCTTTCCAAGCCACAAAGACAGGAAAGACGACATTCCACATAAACTGGACTTTTAAGCGCTCCGGCAACGGCATCCAACCATGCCAGCCTGCACCTGTACCGACGGTATAGCAGCGACTGACTTTCTCATGGTTGGGTAACAAACCCAAGGCATGACCGCCATACGAGTGTCCGACTAAAAACAACGGCAAATCATCACGATGCATATAGTCGACCGCAGCAGCTAGATCCAACTGCCCCCAATCTTCAAAGGCCATTTGGAAACCTTTAAGCTGCTTAGGCGCGGACTGACCGGTGCCGCGATAATCCAAGGTCAATACGTTAAAACCTTGAGCGCTGGCGTACTCGGCAAAACGTCGATAGAACTGTTGACCAACGCCTGTTGCGCCAGCTATCAGCAGCTGACCTTTAACAGTCTCTGCGCACGTAGCATATAAATATGCACTGATTGGATAGCCATCGGCAGCCTGTAAAGTCACTGCTTGCGCAGCTTGGCTCGTGTCACTCATAAAAACTCTCCGTCTTATTATTCAGCAAGCGATGTCAGGCTCACTGCATTTTTGTACTCAAGAGTCTATTAATTCGTCGAGCAAATGCCTAGCGCTAAATAGCGACTTAACAATTCTTCACAAAACTGTGTTTTCTAACCCAGCCTAAAAAAATGCCAATCAGCTAAGCTGACCGGCATTTTTAACAGTTTTAATTGTTGCGCTGCAAATTGATTAAATCAAATAGCTCACCGCAAACACACCAAGGAAACCTACGGTGTAAGCCAACAGCAAATAGCCAAAATAACGCAAGTAAGCCATAAATGTGAGTGCCGAGATTTTACTCATCGCCACCACACCTGCCGCCGAACCAATGGCTAACAAGGAGCCACCGACACCGACAGAGTAGGTCAAAGTTAGCCATTGACCTTCACTCATCTCAATTCCCGATTTAAGCAAGGCAGCGGTTAGAGGGACGTTATCAATCAGTGCTGAGAATAAACCCACTGAATAGTTAGCGACGACAATCGGTAGTTTTTCGTATAACGCTGGGAAGTGTTCCAGCACATGCAGCTCTTTGAGCATGCCAACTAACAGCAACACACCTAAGAAAAACAGCAAGGTATCAAACTCGATTTTGCGGATATATTCGAGCACAGCCTCATCTTTATTGAGGAAATGCACGGCCATAAACATCACTGCTAAGCCAAATAAGAACGACAGTACCGGCGGAATACCGAAAGCGACGTTCGCACCAATGGTGCCGATAATGGTGGCTAAGAAGAGTCCTGCAATGATCTGATCGCCTTTAGCAATATCGGTTTGGCGTTTGACCAACACCACATCGCCAGTCAGACTGCGCGACAAGATAAAAGCTAAAAACAACACCGCTAACAAAGCTGGCACACTCAATAACACCAAATCAGCAATTTTGACTTTGCCGGCCAAGAAAATCATCAGCGTGGTCACATCACCAGTGATCAATGCCGCACCACCTGAGTTGACCGCAAACACCACCAAAATAATGTAGCGCAGCAGTTTATCAGTGCTTAGATTGAGGCTGAGCAATACCGTAATGCACACTAAGGTGGCGGTAATGTTATCGGCCATTGATGAAAAGAAGAAAGCAAACAGGCCCGTCACCAGCATCAAGCGCCGCTCAGTCATGCGCGTTGGCATGACTTTATTGACGATGCCATCAATCACGCCTTTGTGTGACACATAAGCCACAAAGGTCATCGCTGCCATTAAAAACAACCACAAGGTGGCGATTTCTAAAAGGTTTTCATTCAACGAATGCATCAATTGTTCAGTGCTTAAATCACCGGGCGGGGCAATGAAATACAGCACCCACACCAGCGTGCCAAAAAACAACGTGGCTTTGGCTTTATCAATTTTTGTGAAATCTTCCGCAACAATTGATAGAAAGCCCAAGAACGCTAAAACCAGTAGAACGGTTGTCATATGAGTCCTCTGTGAGCACATTAGAAAAGGTGCCGAAGTTTATGCCTTTCTATGCACAAAAACCTATAGCGTCCATCAAGTCAAAGGAGAAATATTGATCTATAAAGCGTAAGCAAATATATCAGGCGGGTAATACAGAGTGATGCGGGTAGAAGGGCGCTTATCTCAGCGCAATTGACTGTCTTTACTGCCGCGGCGATTGTAACCGCTGAAGCGGGTTTGTTGATCTTCAAGTGATTGGCAGGTGATGCACAGTTGCACACCTGGAATGGCGAGTCTGCGGCCTTCAGGAATCAGCGCATCACAGTTCTGGCAATGCTCAGCACTGGGCCCTTGCGGCAATTGCTGACGAACACGCTGCACAGCATCTTCAATACTGCTTTCAATTTGCTCTTGCACGGCGCCATCATGCGCCCAACCGGTTGCCATAACAGTCTCCTTAAGCTTAGGAGTGATGCTACTCTGCGTTTTTTACATCCACAGCGGCTTGCTCTGCAGCCTGCTTCGCTGCGTTTTGTTCTGCTTGCCACTCTTGCACATCATCGTAATAAGTGTCCCATACACAAGGCGAACAGCCACTTTCACAGCATTCATAGTCTTCTGGTGGTGTTGGTTTCTCACGTATCATCGCTCTCAACCCTAATCGACATAATAACAAGCCACTTGAACCCAGCGGCTCAAGCGTGCTTGTTATTTTAGCGCAATCGGCAGCGACTTGGCAGTGCTAAGATCATACTCAGCTGTTTGCTTGGATAGCAAAGCTCTTAAACAGATAAAGGATGGTCTTTAATGAATCTACCTTTACAGAGCTTTATTAAGGGTAGCATCTGACAATTTCTTATATGTAGACTCGACCCTGAAAATATCTTTAAAACAGGAGCTAATCCTTCCGCCCATATTAAAACATAAAGATAATCTGCATTTCCACACATCAAACTCTTATCATGTTTTTTAAAATAAAAATCATCAACAAATTTAATCCAAAATAAAGAGGGACGGCCACAAAAACCATAGTTAACAAGCTAGTAGTACCACCTGTATCTCTCAAATAATTAATTTGATTTTCTTTATTTTCTGGAAATAATTCCTGTGCTTTCGAAGCTTCATTTTCGAATTTTAAATAATACAAGTAATTTGCAATTAACGGGGGCGATATATAATATATAGCGGTCCCTAAAGCGGTAATAATTGAAGCAACTACTTCGCCTGAAGACCCTCTAGCTGCTAGAGCAATAAAACCAAAAACAAATGGTGTAATTAAATATAAAACGGCTCCAAACCACATTCTTCTGTACATCAACCAAAATGCTGTGAAGAAAAACGCAGGCCAGTGCCACGAAACCTTTAGCCTATAAAAACTTAAAGCTCTGAAATAGTTCAAGTATTTCTCTTGGTTCTTATTACCTAAGAAACTTACAAGCAGGCTCTCAGTATGTTTATTATTCAAATTAAAATCCATAAATCCTCTAACTCTTTTTCAAATTTTATTTTAGTAGAAACCACTTAAAACTAAAACCAATAGTATCTTGTAAATATCTCACAAACAACAAACATATTTATTACCTAATTAAAATCACACAATATATGTAATCTAGCATTAGTTTACTCATTTTCCAGATGCCATTCTCTAAAACCAATTTATGTCACCACCTATTTACTTGGCAAGTACTGGGCTAAACGCGAAGCCATTTCAGCCGCCAAAGCCTGCAGAGCATTGAGTGGACGAATCATCACCTCAAACTCAACGATCTTGCCACTCTCGTCAAAGCGAATCATATCGATGCCTTTGAGCTGCTTGCCATTGACTTTAGCGCTGAACTCAAGCACCACGCTTAAGCCATCTGCAGTGGACAATTCACGCAAATACTCGAAATCAGTAAATACTTTGGCGACCGTGTTTAAAATTAAAGCCACTATCGGAGCACCAGGGTAGGGCGTATGCGCAACGGGCGAACGAAACACCGCCTGCGCATGCAAAATGCTCGGCAGCGTCGATAAATCACCTTGTGCTACCATCCTGTGCCAATGAGCCAGGGCTTGGCTAACGGCTTCAGGTCGAGTTACAGATGTCATCAAATCACCTCGTATTTATTGTTGTTGACTGGCAGGTTGTGGATCACGCAATTGTGCCCGCAAGATTTTCCCCACCGGCGACTTCGGCAACTGCTCACGAAACTCAATGTATTTAGGCACTTTGTAGCCGGTCAGCTGCTTACGGCAATAGTCGATGATTTCTGCTGCTGTCAAGTTAGCGTTGCGCGAGCAGATATAAGCGCACACCGCTTCACCGCTGTTGTCATCAGGGCGACCAATAACCGCCACTTCGATAACATCTGGATGCAGGGCAATCACGCCTTCCACTTCATTGGGGTAAACGTTAAAGCCTGACACTAAAACGATGTCTTTTTTGCGATCCACAATTTGCAAAAAGCCATTTTCATCCATCACCGCCATATCACCGGTAAAAAACCAGCCGTTGCGTAAACTGGCTTGGCTTTCTTCTGGTTGATTTAAGTACTCATTGATCACATGCGGACCACGCACAGCCAATTCGCCCGCTTCACCAAAGGGCAGGTCCTGGCCATCCTCAGCCACAATGCGCACTTCGCAGGCCGGTAAGGGCAGGCCGACATAGCCTAGACGCACCTGTCCTAGCGGCGGATTGAGGGAAACAAAGCAACTGGTTTCAGTCAGGCCATAGCCTTCTAAAATCGGGCAAATACGCTGCTGCCATTGCATGGCAGTGCTGGGTCTTAGCGCCGTACCGCCAGAGACTACGTATTTAAGGTGCAAGGGTTTTTCAGTAAACCATGGCTCCGCTAATAAACCGGCATATAAGGTATCAACACCGGTCATCCAACCAATTTTAAATTGCGCAAAAGCTGGCTTGAGATTGTTTAACGGCCTTGGATTGGGCACTAAAACGTTGCAAGCACCTAGTTTGAAAAATAGTAGGAAGTTAAAATTGAAGGCAAAAATATGATACAGGGGCAGGGCTGTCAAAATGAATTCGCCAGGCTCAATTTTCACATCATAGGCATTTACATGCACCTGTGCCATTTCCAACACCGCCAGCAGGTTTGCATGGGTTAACGGCGCACCTTTACTGCGTCCTGTGGTTCCACCGGTGTGTTGATACAAAGCGATCGGATGTGCTTCACGCTGCGCAGGCGGCAACTGCGCACCAGCACTCAGAGCATCGCTAAAGGTTTGATACTGCGAGGCATCGAGCTCAAGCTTAACGCCAAGATGTTGACGAATGGCAGCCGCAATTGGCTCAGGGAAAAAGTCTGCCATGGAGCACAAGACTAGCGCTAAACTCTGCTGCTCAACCACCGGTTTCACCGTATTGGCAAACAGGTCAGAAGCAATCAAAAGCTTGGCATTGCTGTCTTCAATCTGCAGTGCGACTTCACGGGCGGTATACAGCGGGTTCATATTGGTAATGATCAAACCGGCTTTCCAAGCGCCCATCACTGCAATCGGATAGTGCAAGCTGGTCGGCAACTGAATCGCAACCACATCACCACGCTGCAAACCTTGCGCCACTAAAAAAGCGGCAAAGGCAGTGGATAAATCGTCCACCTGCTTAAAAGTTAAGCTTTGCTGCAAGCCATTGGCGAGCACCATGCTGAAAGCGTTGCTATCTGGGTATTGTGCAGCACCCACAGCGCTGAATTGGGCGACACTGCCTTGCATAACAGCGGCAGGCACTTGGTAGTTACGAATGGATTCAGGATAGCTCTTCTGCCAGGGATTAACTGCCGTCATCTTGGTGCTCCAAAGGATATTATTGTTATTAGCAGCGTAATTATTGCGCCAGTTAGCAAGTCACTCTCATGGCGCAGAATCGTTGTTGAGGTTCAGGCTATAATTGAATCTTAACACTGTCAAGATCATAGGCAGTGCTAAGATGTGGCTCGGCTGCAACTGTATTTTCTAGACTCAAGGACTTTTTGTGAGCGCACAACAACCTAACTCGCGTCAGCACTACCACGTTGGTAATTTGGCTGAACAACTCTTATCTAGCGCGCGCAGCATGCTGGAAGAAGTGGGTGTGGCGAAGTTATCCATGCGTGCGTTATGCAGCGCGCTCGGTGTCACGGCGACGGCGGCTTATCACCACTTTACCAACCGTGCCGAACTGCTCGCACAACTGGCCACTCAAGGTTATTTGGAGTTGGCAGAGGAGCTTAATGAAAAGGCGGTGGCGCTACCGGTCGAGGAAAAAATACGCGGTTTTTGTTTAATTTATCTTAATTTTGGCCGTCGTAATCCAGCGCTTTATCAGTTGATGTTTGGACCTGAATTGGAGTTTGAGCAGATGCCCGAACACTTGCTTAATGCTCGGCAACAGGCCTTTTCTAGACTGGAATTGATGGTCGCAGATTTACTCAAACAAACACCTGACAGCCCTGATGTGCGCAGCGCAGCATTGGCCAGTTGGTCGTATATTCACGGTTTGACCTCGCTGCTTTTGCATGAGGTTTTACAGCGACCTAAAGACATCTCTGATCAACGCATTATTGAGCGAACTTTGACAGGTTTTGAGCTATTGTTTAACGCCTACGCTGCAAACATCAATCCTGCTTAACCCCACCTGAGCAAGGAGCCAATATGTCGACGTCAACAGTCAAAACCATTGAGTTTTCCACTACCGAAACCGCTTTTGCTGCGATTTTATTAGCGCGCAGTGCAAAGGGGATTTGTACTATTTTGCTCGGTGACAGCCAAGCCGAGCTTGTCGAAAATTTACAACAACGCTTGCCCAAAGCAAAACTGGTCAAAAATGATCAGGCTCTGGCGGCATCGTTAAAGACAGTGACTGAGTTTTTAGACAAGCCTTTGACACCTTTAGATTTTCCTTTGGATATCCAAGGCAGTGATTTTCAGAAAAGTGTGTGGGCGGTATTACAGACGATTCCAGTGGGGCAAACACTCAGTTATAGCGATGTTGCCGAGCGTTTACATAAACCTAAAGCAGTGCGCGCTGTGGCCAATGCTTGCGCGGCTAATCCGCTGGCTTTAGTGATTCCATGCCACCGTATTTTACGTGCCGATGGCGGGATTTCTGGTTATCGTTGGGGTGTAGAACGTAAACGTGCATTGCTGGCGAAGGAACAGCAGGCTTGTCAGTAGAAGGTTTTTGTTAAAGCTACAGAAGCGCGCTATGCCATTGTTGCGGCCTTGAGCGCGCGAGCAGCTAGGACGCTATGCGCACGCCGTACCTTGTAGGTCAGTGATGTTGTTTAAGAATTGGGAGCGCGGGCAGCCTGCCCGCATTGCAACTTACGCAGAGTTACCAACTTTTAGCATAACGAAGCAGCGAGAACGCTATGCGCATACCGTACCTTGTTGATATCGCTGTTCCCTCAATGGGTCATCCTGACCCGATTCGGGCGCTTCGTCATCCATGACTCGCTCGTCGCGACACCAACAAGATACTCATTGACCAACAGTGTTGTTTGCGAATTTTTCGCATGACTCTTTTAAAGCCGTCATTCTGTGCAGGTCTATTCAGTTCTGCTGGTCTGCTGGTCTGCTGGTCTGCTGGTCTGCAACAAGTGTAAATCTGTATAGATGATTGCAACTGCAATAGTGCTAACAGTGCATATGGTCAATGAGTGCTTCGGGGTTGGTGTGTTGAGCGAGCCAAGGATGGCGAGCGCCGGAGTTGAACCCTGGACGGGTTCATCGACGGATGAACACTTACCCCGAAGTACGACACACGCAGGTTTATCATTTTTAGCACAGCAAAGTAGCAAGGACGATATACGCATGCCATATCTTGTTAGCATCGCTTTTCCCTCAACGGGTCATCCTGACCCGATTCGGGGCTGCGCCATCCATGGCTACGCTGGTCGCGACACCAACAAGATACTCATTGACCAACAGTGTTGTTTGCGAATTTTTCGCATGACTCTTTTAAAACCATCATTCTGCGCAGGTTTATTCAGCTCTATTGGCCTGTAGCAAAGGGTAGAAAAGCTGCTTGGAAAAATTCCTGTTGCTCTAATGAATGGGGCTGCAATAGTGCCAACAACGCCAATGCTCAACGAGTACTTCGGGGTAGGTGTGACAAGCGAGTCATGGATGACGAGCGCCGGAGTTGAACCCTGGATGGGTTCATCGACGGATAAACACTGACCCCGAAGTACGACATGCACAGGTTTATCATTTTTAACACAGCAAAGTAGCAAGGACGATATACGCATGCCAACGTTTACTAGGACCAAGACCAGAGCACAATTCACAATCAGAGTTTAGTTTTATTCTGGCCTTGGTGCATAGGAAAACACATCAGCGTGCATTTGCTCTGGCTGCATACCAGCGGCCACTAGCGCATCAAAAGTGCCGTAAACCATCGCTGGCGAACCACTCACAATCACGTGGTAATCACTTAGATGTTGAATATCCAGACACACCGCCTCATACAACATCCCCATCCGACCACTCCAGCCAGCACCTTCACTGACAACCTGATGAAAATGCAGATTGGGCATTTGCTGCCAAACGGCTAAGTTCTTCAGCGAATAAAAATCCTCAGCCAACCGTGCCCCCCAATAGACATGGATCGGCTGACTGAATCCAGTCGCACGACAATGCTCAATTAAACTATGGATCTGCGCCATACCCGTGCCAGCAGCAATCAGCAATAACGGGCGCTGATCAGCAGCCGCCAAATGCACATCACCAAAGGGCATTTGAATACGCGCAATACGCTCTTTTTGCAGTTGCTTGAGCAACTCAACGGCCGGGTTATCGCGAGCCAGAATGTGCAATTCCAATTCGCGGCCTTGCTGTGGCGCAGACGCTATAGAGAAAGCACTGGACTCACCATTTTCACGCTCAATCAATAGATACTGACCGGCATGATAACGCACCACTTTTCCAGCAGGCAGACGCAAATGCACCGAAAAAACATCCGCACCTAAAGGCGTCACACTGACCAACTGACAAGCCGCTTTACATAAAGGCAACTCATTTTCGGCAAGCACGCCATCCCAATGCAATTCACAATCGCTTAAGGGCTCAGCAAGACAAGTAAACAACTCACCTGTCTCAAAAATATCGTTGCCTTGGCGAACTTTACCGCTGATTAAATTAGCGGCGCAAATATGGCAATTACCATTGCGACAGCTTTGTGGCGCATCAAAACCTAGGCGGCGCACCGCATCAATAATTTTTTCGCCCGGCAACAGTTCAATGACATGGCCTGACGGTTGTAACATGACTTTCATGCGTATTTTGTTCCCTGTGTGTGCACAACACAATCATCACTCAAGCGCATTAATCAATACCAAGCTCAGCCCAGAGCGCATCAACGCGCTTTTTTACCGCAGGATCTTGCTCAATCACACGACCCCACTCTCGAGTGGTCTCACCTAGCCATTTATGTGTCGCATCCAAACCCATCTTGCTACCTAAGCCAGAAACAGGGGAGGCGAAGTCTAAATAGTCGATTGGTGTATTATCAATTAATACCGTGTCGCGACTTGGATCCATACGCGTGGTAATCGCCCAAATCACATCATTCCAATCACGTGCATTGACATCATCATCGGTGACAATAACGAATTTGGTATACATAAACTGCCGCAAGAAACTCCACACACCTAGCATCACCCGCTTGGCATGCCCAGGGTATTGTTTTTTAATCGTCACCACCGCCATACGATAAGAACAACCTTCTGGAGGGAGATAAAAATCGACAATTTCTGGAAATTGCTTTTGCAAAATTGGCACAAACACTTCATTGAGTGCCACGCCTAAAATAGCCGGCTCATCCGGCGGACGGCCGGTATAGGTACTATGGTAAATGGGGTTTTTACGATGGGTGATACGCTCCACAGTAAAGACCGGAAAGCTATCCACTTCGTTGTAATAACCCGTGTGATCACCGTATGGACCTTCATCGGCCATCTCGCCTGGGTAAATATGCCCTTCCAGTACGTACTCAGCTTGCGCAGGTACTTGCAGATCGCTGCCAATCGCTTTGACTAATTCTGTACGTGAGCCTCGCAGCAAACCAGCAAAAGCATATTCCGACAAGGTATCAGGCACAGGTGTGACGGCACCTAGAATAGTTGCTGGGTCAGCACCGAGAGCCACCGCAACGGGGTAGGGGCGACCTGGATAGGTTTTGCACCAATCACGAAAGTCTAACGCACCGCCACGGTGGCTGAGCCAGCGCATAATCACTTTATTGCGACCCAAAACTTGCTGGCGATAAATGCCCAGATTCTGACGTTCTTTATTCGGGCCCTTGGTGATGGTTAGTCCCCAAGTAATAAGCGGCGCAGCATCGCCTGGCCAGCACGTTTGAACGGGCAAGGCGTTCAGATCAACAGCATCGCCTTCAATAATCACTTCCTGACAAGGACCATCTCGACGCACTTTAGGAGCCATCGACAAGACTTTTTTATACATCGGCAGCTTACTTAAAGCATCCTTAAAGCCTTTGGGTGGTTCAGGCTCTTTCAGCGCTGCTAGCAACTTACCAATCTCACGTAGCTCTGTCGTACTTTCCGCTCCCATACCCATGGCCACACGTTTAGGCGTACCAAAGAGGTTACCAAGCACGGGGGTGGTAAAACCAACAGGGTTTTCAAACAACAAAGCCGGACCACCTTTACGTAAGGTACGATCACAGATTTCAGTCATTTCTAAAATAGGAGAGATGGGCGTGAGTATACGCTTGAGCTCACCACGCTGCTCAAGGCCGCTGATGAAGTCTCGAAGATCAGTATATTGCATGATATATGTCCGTAGCAGATCAAGCGCTAAGCGGCTAAGCCGTCAGCGCTTGTAGTACTAAACAAGAGTTATTTGCTGCGCTTCATCGACATGAAAAACTCATCATTGGTTTTTGTGTCTTTAAGCTTATCTAACAAAAACTCGATGGCGGCCGTTTCATCCATAGGATGCAACAGCTTGCGTAAAATCCACATACGCTGCAATTCATCTTCGCTGGTTAACAGCTCTTCACGACGGGTACCTGAACGGTTGATATTAATCGCAGGGAACACCCGTTTTTCAGCAATACGGCGCTCAAGTTGCAGCTCCATATTACCGGTGCCTTTAAACTCTTCGTAGATCACTTCATCCATTTTCGAACCGGTCTCAACCAGAGCCGTCGCGATAATGGTCAATGATCCACCTTCTTCGATGTTACGCGCCGCACCAAAGAAACGCTTTGGCTTCTCTAACGCATGCGCATCCACACCACCAGTGAGTACTTTGCCGGAGCTTGGAATCACAGTGTTGTAAGCACGGGCTAAACGCGTGATGGAGTCGAGCAAAATCACCACGTCTTTTTTGTGCTCAACCAAGCGCTTGGCTTTTTCGATGACCATCTCTGCCACTTGCACGTGACGAGTGGGTGGCTCATCAAAGGTTGAGGCAACCACTTCACCACGGACGGTACGCTGCATTTCCGTTACTTCTTCAGGACGCTCATCAATCAGCAAAACAATTAGATGGCACTCTGGGTTGTTACGGGTAATGTTCGAAGCAATGTTTTGCAGCATGATGGTTTTACCGGCTTTCGGCGGTGCCACAATCAAACCACGTTGGCCTTTACCAATTGGCGCAGCCAAATCAATCACACGGCCGATCAAATCTTCAGTCGAGCCGTTACCGATCTCCATCGTCAAACGCTTAGTTGGAAACAGCGGAGTCAGGTTTTCGAAAAGAATTTTATTGCGTGCGTTTTCTGGACGATCAAAGTTAATCGAGTCCACTTTCAGCAGCGCAAAATAACGTTCGCCTTCTTTTGGAGGACGAATTTTACCAATAATGGTGTCGCCCGTTCTTAAGTTAAAACGGCGAATTTGACTCGGCGACACATAAATATCGTCCGGGCCAGCAAGGTATGACGAGTCTGCTGAGCGCAGAAAGCCAAAACCATCTTGTAGTATTTCTAGAACGCCATCACCAGAAATTTCTTCACCACCACGCGCATGACGCTTAAGGAGTGAAAAAATAATATCCTGCTTACGCGAACGAGCCATGTTATCCAGGCCCATTTGTTCAGCCATTTCTAGCAGTTCAGCGACGGGTTTTTGTTTTAGTTCGGTCAGATTCATAGGGAATGACGATGATATAATTTAGAAGGAATGAGCAAGCTCTTAGCTTGGGAGGCGTACCGCGAGGAGAACAGTCGATTGTTTGTTCAGAGCCGTAAAGATATCGGCGACGGCATGCAGACTTGTAGTTGTAATGGCTTATGCACTACAGAAATGGAATCTACCACTTGCAAAGGGATGCGTCTAGTGTACAAATCGATAAAATGCACACTAAACGCCAATACAGCTGAGCGATTCTCGCAGCAATTAGATATGGCTTTCTAAAAAAGCAACCAATTGGCTTTTTGACAGAGCACCCACTTTAGTTGCTTCAACGTTACCGTTTTTAAACAACATCAGAGTTGGAATACCACGCACGCCATACTTTGGTGGGGTCGCTTGGTTGTCATCAATGTTCAATTTGCAAATTTTTACTTTGCCAGCAAATTCAACTGCAACATCTTCTAAAACTGGAGCAATCATTTTGCAAGGACCGCACCACTCAGCCCAGTAGTCAACCAGCACAGGGCCGTCGGCTTGCAGTACATCTTGCTCAAAGCTTGAATCGCTAATATTGGTAATGTGATCGCTCATGAAACCTCTCCGAAACAGCGGATGCAAATTAAAGTTTTATAATCATAACGTGACTTGCCCTTTAACGAAAGTAACCGAGCAAAACACTGCGATGTTTTTTCCTCATCATACCGGCAAAAAACTTTTTTACATTGGCGAATCTGTCGTGGCATGGCACGATACACTTATTATTTCTTTGGAATAGCGGTATGCCCAATTCTGCTCCCAAACACTTCCCATTGATCGCCGCCATTGATCTGGGATCCAATAGTTTTCATATGGTTCTGGCTAAAACCGACCAGCGCGAGATACGAATTCTTGAACGCCTTGGCGAAAAGGTGCAATTGGCTGCCGGTATCAATGCAGAGCTAGAGTTACAAGATGACGCGATTGAACGTGGCCTTGCCTGCTTGCGACGCTTTGCTCAACTGATCAGCGACTTACCTCAAGGCGCCGTGCGGATTGTTGGTACCAGCTCGTTAAGGGTGGCACATAACCGTCAAGACTTTATTCGCCGCGCTGAAGAAATATTAGGCCACGATGTCGATGTCATTTCGGGCCGCGAAGAAGCACGGTTGATTTATCTGGGTGTATCTCACTCTCTAGCCGATACGCCGGGCAAACGTTTGGTGGTGGATATTGGCGGTGGTAGTACAGAATTTATCATTGGCCAACAGTTTGAATCTCAGCTACGTGGCAGCTTGCAGATGGGTTGTGTCAGCTTCACTCAGCGCTTCTTTAAAGATGGCATGGTCACTCCCGCCCGTTACGCGCAAGCCTATACAGCAGCACGTCTCGAACTGATGGAACTTGAGCAAAGTCTGCGCCGAATGGGCTGGCAAGATACTGTTGGTGCTTCTGGAACCATTCGTTCAGTCGGCCAAGCCCTTGCTGCTGCCGGCCTAACCAATGGCGAAATCACCAACTCCGGGCTGACTTGGCTCAAACGCAAGGTGCTAAAAATCGGTGACACTAGAAAAATTGATATTGCCGGCGTCAAACCTGAGCGCAGTGCTATTTTACCGGCGGGTTTAGCAATTATCGAAGCCATTTTTGATGCTTTAAACCTTGAGCAAATGGCGCCTTGTGATGGCGCATTACGTGAAGGCGTACTCTACGACTTACTGGGTCGCCATCAGCATGAAGATGTACGTGAGCGCTCGATCCAAAGCTTAATGGAACGCAGTCATGTTGATTTTGAACATGCGCAAAAAGTTGAAAGCAAAGCCCTTGAGGCCTTAGAGCAAGTGGCTGAAGCCTGGCAACTCAATGAAGAATGGCACAGCGATATGCTCAGCTGGGCAGCTCGCGTGCATGAAGTGGGCTTAGACATTGCTCATTACCATTACCACAAGCACGGTGCTTATCTAGTCGAGCATTCCGACTTGGCCGGTTTCTCTCGTCAAGATCAACAAATGCTTGCGCTGTTAGTACGTGGTCATCGCCGCAATATCCCTAAAGAGCGTTTTGCGGAGTTTAGCGGTGAAAGCCAACAGCTGTTGCACCTGTGTATTTTGCTGCGTTTTGCCATACTTCTGCACCACATTCGTGGTTCTCAAGAAGTTCCTAAGTTAGAACTAACCGCAAAAACTAACAGCTTGCACATCCGCTTTCCCGAGCAGTGGTTAGATAATAATCCTCTGACCTTAGCTGATTTCCAAAAAGAAGCGGGCTGGTTAGAACGTATCGACTTTACTCTGACCGCTGAGTAATTCTGATTTTTTACGAGTTTAAAACGGCGATTTAACAACATAGCCGACTGCGTTTTAATGCTTAGGTCGCCACTCATCCAACTGTACTACGGTATTTTGCCGTGCGTTTGTCTGTGGTTCAGCAGCATTATTTTGTGTATGCACGACATTACCACCGTCCACCGCCTGCATTGCTTCATAAATAGGGTAGGCCTGCAGTTCAATCTTCGCTAAATGACGGCCATACATAGCCACTGTGCCGTTTAAACGTTCTTGGCTGGTGACCGTAAACTCGAAGCTATAGATGCGCGCCAAGCGCTTCCGTTGACTGCCATCGGCAATGATTTTCCAGCCTTTAAACGCCACATTACCGTCTAACAACTGCACAGATTCACGCTGACAATGGGCTCGCGCATGATCTAGAGCACGCTCACGTACCCCGTGCCCGCGCCAGATCCAAGCAATACTCAAAGCCACCAATAACCAAGCGGTTAACTCACCCAACGTTATCATTTCTTTTACCTTGGTTATGTCCAATTTATCGCGACCCAGCAGCGATGCTGGATCAATATGTAGCCTGTAAAAGTCTGCGCTATTTTTACCATGCCTGTGGATAACTTTACCTCTGACGGCTACAATAGCCTGTCGTAATTACTATGTTTTATTGAGGGATCTCTGTGTCTGTCGAACTTTGGCTACAGTCTATCGATTTTTTACGCGATGAACTGCCTGCTCAGCATTTCAACACCTGGATCCGTCCATTACAAGTTGAAGCCGTCGGTGATGAACTGCATATTTTCGCACCGAATCGGTTTGTATTAGATTGGGTCAATGATAAATATATCAACCGCATTTTAGAGTTAATGGCCGAGCGTAATAATGGCGATGTTCCGCCTATTGCTCTGCAAATTGGTAGCAAGGGCAATGCCCGCACTAGTTTTAGTAGCGCACCTAACATACCAACCCGCAGCCAATCTAACAGTCAAGTTTCTGCCGCGGCAACTGCAGCGCCTATCGCAGAGACTCTGGCTGCACAGGCCGAGGCGACTTCGCAACAATCGACCACCAATCCAGCACCTGTGCCTATCCATAACGTTGCTCCTGCGCCCAGCACACCCGCAAGCGAGCGCGGCGTACCGGCAAAAGGCGCAATCAAGCACGTTAGCGCACTGAATCGCTCATTTACCTTTGATAGTTTTGTCGAAGGTAAATCGAACCAACTGGCGCGCGCTGCCGCTTGGCAGGTAGCTGACAATCCTAAGCATGGTTATAACCCGCTATTTTTGTATGGCGGTGTTGGTTTAGGGAAAACTCACTTGATGCATGCGGTTGGTAATCATTTACTGCAGAAAAACCCGAACGCAAAAGTCATTTATTTGCATTCTGAGCGCTTTGTAGCCGACATGGTCCGTGCCTTACAAAACAATGCGATCAATGAGTTTAAAAACTATTACCGCTCAGTTGATGCGCTACTGATTGATGACATTCAATTCTTTGCCAAAAAAGAGCGCTCACAAGAAGAGTTTTTTCACACCTTTAATGCCTTACTCGAAGGTAATCAACAGGTCATTCTTACCAGTGACCGCTACCCGAAAGAAATTGACGGCCTTGAAGAGCGCTTAAAATCACGTTTTGGTTGGGGTCTAACGGTTGCTGTAGAGCCACCTGAACTAGAAACGCGCGTCGCTATTTTGATGAAAAAAGCCGAGCAGAGCAGGGTACAGCTCTCGCATGATTGCGCATTCTTTATTGCTCAGCGTATCCGCTCTAACGTTCGTGAACTAGAAGGTGCATTGAAACGCGTCATTGCTCACGCACACTTCACCAATGAACCCATCACAGTGGAACTGATCCGCGAATCACTGAAAGACCTATTGGCACTGCAAGACAAACTTGTCAGTATTGATAACATTCAGCGCACAGTGGCTGAGTACTACAAAATTAAAATTTCCGATATTTTATCAAAACGTCGTTCACGCTCAGTGGCCCGCCCCCGTCAGGTGGCAATGGCTCTCGCCAAGGAAATCACCAATCACAGTTTGCCTGAAATTGGTGACGCCTTTGGTGGACGCGATCACACCACTGTTTTGCATGCTTGTCGGAAAATTGCTGAACTGAGCGAAACCGATGCGGACATCCGCGAAGACTATAAAAACCTACTGCGCACGTTAACGACATAACAGCAGTGCTAGCACTCTCACGCAAGGGAATAACCATGCACTTCACCATCCAACGCGAAGCTTTGTTAAAACCGCTGCAACTGGTGGCCGGTGTTGTTGAACGCAAGCAAACCATGCCTGTGTTATCCAACGTCCTCCTGGTCATCGAAGGGCAGAACCTATCCATGACAGGTACCGATACCGAAGTTGAACTGGTCGGCCGCATTACACTGCAAGAGCCAGCGCAAGCCGGTGAAATTACTGTACCGGCTCGTAAACTCATGGATATTTGCAAAAACTTACCGGCTGATGCAATGATCGACTTCAAAGTCGATGATCAAAAAGTGTTGATCAAAGCCGGTCGCAGTCGTTTTACTCTGACCACATTACCCGCCTCAGATTTCCCTTCGTCAGAAGAAACACCTGGTTCATTATGCTTTACCCTTGAGCAAAGCAGTGTCCGTCGCTTGATTGAACGCACCAGTTTTGCTATGGCGCAGCAAGATGTCCGTTATTACTTAAACGGTCTGATGCTCGAAGCTAAGCAAGGTCAATTACGCGCTGTCGCCACTGATGGTCACCGCTTAGCAATGTGCTCAGTACCCGCAGGCATTACCGAAGACATTCAGCACCAAGTCATCGTTCCGCGCAAAGGCGTTTTAGAATTAGCCCGTTTAATGACCGAAGACAGCGCAGAAGTCAGCATTATTTTTGGTAGCAACTACATTCGCGCAACCACTGATGAGTTCACCTTCATTTCTAAACTGGTTGACGGTAAGTTCCCTGACTATGAGCGAGTGCTACCCCGTGGCGGCGACAAAACTGTGCTGGCAGATCGTCAAAGCCTACGTGAAGCATTAAACCGTGCCTCTATTCTATCCAATGAGAAGTACCGAGGTATTCGTTGGCAGCTAGAGCCAAGCTTACTGAAAATCCAAGCCAATAACCCTGAGCAAGAAGTTGCAGAAGATGAAGTTACCGTAGACTACAGCGGCAGCACTTTAGAAATCGGCTTCAACGTTACCTATCTGCTCGACGTGCTCAGTGCCACCTCATCGGAGCAAATCAGCATTGTGCTATCAGACTCCAACAGCAGTGCATTAATTCAAGAGGCCGACAACGACAGTGCTTCTTATGTTGTTATGCCAATGCGTCTGTAATCGTTATTTAGTATGGCAATTAGCCAATTGCAAATCACCGGTATACGCAATTTGCGGCCGGTGACTTTGCTAACATCTCCACGTATCAATATCCTCTATGGTGATAATGGCAGCGGCAAAACGAGCGTGCTGGAGGCCATTCACCTACTGGCAATGGCTCGCTCTTTTCGCAGCACACGCTTACAGCCAATGATTCAGTACGAACAAAATAGCTGCACAGTCTTCGCTCAAATTCAGCGTAACGACAGTACTCAAAGTAACCTAGGCATCAGTCGTGATCGTCAGTCAGAGTTGCGCATTCGCATTGATGGTCAAAACGCTCGCAGTGCCGCACAACTGGCCCAACTTTTACCGCTGCAACTGATTAACCCTGACAGTTTTCGGCTACTTGAAGGTGCGCCAAAGATGCGCCGACAATTTTTAGATTGGGGAGTGTTCCACGTGGAACATAGTTTTATTTCCGCATGGCAGCGCTTACAGACCAGCTTAAGACAAAGAAACTCATGCCTGCGCCATGGTATAATGGATAAAAGTGTAGTGGCTGCGTGGGATCGAGAACTGTGTATAGCTAGTGACGAAATCGATCAATTACGTCGATCCTACATTGCAAAATTAAAACCAGTTTTTGAAAACACTCTAGCCAAGTTGCTGGAACTGCCGGATCTAACTCTGAGTTACTCTAGAGGATGGGACAAAGATAGCCGCTTAGAAGAAGTGCTCAATAAAAATCTTGAGCGCGATCGAGCGCTAGGCTATACCCAAGCAGGACCACAGCGCGCAGATTTACGAGTACGTATTGGCAGCAATAATGCCGTAGATATTCTTTCAAGAGGACAGCAGAAACTGGTTATTTGTGCCCTCAGAATTGCTCAAGGCTATTTGCTTTCTCAAGCTAGACGCAATGAATGCATCTATCTCGTGGATGACTTGCCTTCTGAGTTGGATGAACAGCATCGTTTAGCGCTGTGCCAATTGCTAGACGATTTAGAATGTCAGGTGTTTATCACATGTGTTGATAAACAATTAATGAGTTCAGGCTGGCGCAAGGATACGCCAGTCTCTTTGTTCCACGTGGAACAAGGTCAAATTACACCATTGGGAGTGACCGCATGAGCGAAGATAAATCGTACGATTCCAGTAGTATTAAAGTTCTTAAAGGTCTGGATGCCGTACGCAAACGCCCTGGTATGTATATCGGTGATACTGATGACGGCACTGGGCTACATCACATGGTTTTTGAAGCCGTGGACAACTCCATCGACGAGGCCTTAGCCGGCCATTGCGATGAAATCAGCATTACCATTCATACCGACGAATCCATCACCGTACAAGACAACGGCCGTGGCATTCCAGTTGATATCCATGAAGAAGAGGGGATATCGGCAGCAGAAGTCATTATGACAGTACTGCATGCTGGCGGTAAGTTTGACGATAACAGCTATAAAGTCTCTGGTGGTTTGCACGGCGTTGGCATTTCAGTAGTCAACGCGTTGTCACGGGTTTTGATTATGACCATCCGCCGCCAAGGCAAGGTATGGGAACAAACCTATCACCACGGCGTGCCGCAAGCACCGATGACAGCGATTGGAGAGACCAGCTCAACCGGTACTCGGATTCACTTTAAACCGTCGCCAGAAACCTTTGGCAACATCCAGTTCAGCTGGGATATTTTGGCTAAACGCTTGCGCGAACTGTCCTTCCTCAACTCAGGCGTGGGCATTCACTTAAAAGATGAGCGCACAGGTAAAGAAGAGTTATTCAAATACGAAGGTGGTCTTAAAGCCTTTGTGGAGTATCTCAATACCAACAAAACCACGGTCAATCAAATTTTCCATTTTGCCGTGCAGCGCGAAGAAGATGGTGTTGGCGTTGAAGTGGCGATGCAGTGGAATGATGGTTTTAATGAAAATCTATTGTGCTTCACAAACAATATTCCACAGCGTGATGGCGGTGCACACTTAGTTGGTTTCCGTACTGCCTTGACCCGTCATCTAAACAACTATATTGAAGCAGAAGGTTTAGGTAAAAAAGACAAAGTTAGCACTACCGGTGATGATGCCCGGGAAGGTCTAACAGCGATTATTTCAGTTAAAGTACCTGATCCAAAATTCAGCTCACAAACCAAAGACAAGCTGGTTTCTTCAGAAGTGAAAACTGCAGTTGAGCAGGAAATGGGCAAATACTTAGCCGATTACTTACTAGAAAACCCAGCTGAAGCAAAAGCCATTGTTGGTAAAATGATTGATGCTGCACGTGCCCGTGAAGCAGCACGCAAAGCGCGCGAGATGACACGCCGCAAAGGAGCTCTGGATATTGCCGGATTGCCGGGCAAGCTAGCCGATTGCCAAGAGAAGGATCCTGCCTTATCTGAACTCTACATTGTCGAAGGGGACTCGGCTGGCGGCTCCGCCAAGCAGGGGCGTAACCGTAAAACCCAAGCCATTCTACCGCTCAAAGGTAAGATTCTGAACGTTGAAAAAGCGCGCTTCGACAAAATGATTTCATCGCAAGAAGTCGGCACTTTAATCACGGCTTTAGGCTGTGGGATTGGCCGTGATGAATACAACATTGAAAAACTGCGTTATCACAACATCATCATCATGACCGATGCTGACGTCGATGGTTCGCACATTCGCACCCTGCTGCTAACCTTCTTCTTCCGTCAACTGCCTGAATTGGTTGAGCGTGGCTATATCTATATTGCCCAACCACCACTGTATAAAGTAAAACGTGGCAAGCAAGAGCAATACATCAAAGACGATGAAGCGATGGATGAGTACCTCACTAACGCAGCACTGGAAGATGCAAGTTTACATGTCAATGCCAATGCACCGGGTTTATCCGGTACGGCTTTGCAAGAGCTGGTTAACGAATACCGCTCTGTACTAAAAACATTGGAGCGACTCTCACGTCTTTACCCGAAAGAAATTACCGAGCACTTCCTCTACTTACCACGCGTCGAACCAGAGCAACTGAGCGATAAAGCAGCGATGCAAGCATGGCTTGATACGTTACAAGCGCGCATGGATTCGGTTGAGAAGTCTGGCGAGGTTTACACTGTCGGCTTACGCCATGACAGTGAGCGTAATTATTGGCTACCCGAAATTCAGATTAAAGCCCATGGTTTAACCAATCATATTTTGTTTAATCATGATTTCTACGCAAGTAATGATTACCGCACTGTAACCGAACTGGGTAATAAACTAGACAACTTACTTGAAGAAGACGCCTATGTGATGCGCGGTGAGCGCAAGCAAGAAGTACAGACGTTCAAAGCTGCGCTAGATTGGTTGCTTGCCGAAGGCAGCCGCCGTTTAAGCGTACAGCGCTATAAAGGTCTAGGAGAGATGAATCCAGAGCAACTGTGGGAAACCACCATGGATCCAAGTCAGCGCCGCATGCTGCAAGTGACCATTGAAGATGCTATTGCAGCGGACCAAATTTTCAACACCTTAATGGGCGACCACGTCGAACCGCGCCGTGCATTCATTGAAGACAACGCATTAGCGGTCTCTAACTTAGACTTCTAAGCAATTTGCCCGCCTGTGGGATCTCATCCTCCGTGATCTGAGATCTCACAACCGTGATCCGACGTCTCATCCTTCGTGAATTGAGGTTTGGAAAAGATAGGGAGTATCGATTCACAGAAAGTCTGAATCAAAAAAAAGGAACATGTAGTATTGTTCCTTTCGGGTTCAACAACTATCGATATTGGTGTTTTTACGGTGTTATCCCTCTTTTTTCGTTGAATACCTTTGAATCCAAAGCCTCGCCCCTCGATGGAGGGGCTATTTTATTGGTACTCGGCGCTCTGGCTTAACTTCGTAAAGGCTGATACTTAGGCTTCTGGGGACAGCTTGCTTCCCAGCAGTAAGCTTGAAAATATAGTAGGCTGTTTTCTATCCAGCGACAGGACAAAAATTATAACAAGGTAGTGCGATGCAGTTATTAAACCTAAATATTGACCGAATCATTATCCATCAGGTGTATCAAAGAGACGCGGAAGGCCAGAAAAAGGTTCCGATGCAGAGTCATGAATTTACGCGATTTTCACATGACGCAATGGAAACGTTTAAGCAACGAGTGGTTGAGGCTCTTGGTGAGAGTTCACGTGCGGTGCAAATGGAAATTGTTCATCAGGAGCCTAAAGATTTACCACAGATTGTTGAAAGAGCAATAGATGAAGATGAGAGTACTTTTGCTGTGTCATCTTATGATTTCGCGACGTTACTCACTGATGCACAACAGATGAAATCGATACCGGGCGGAATCGTTGTGGTGTTTACTGGTACTCAAGGTCACCCGGCGAAAAAGTTCTTAGGCATTATCAAAGCAGAAACTCATAGTGCTTACGAAAAAGAGGTTGATGATACAACAGGTGAAATTTCATTAAAGTACGTTGAAGAGGTGCTGCTGACACCTAGTTCAAAGTTGTACAAGACAGCCGGATTCTTTGAAAAAGCCAAATACAATTCGCCTTACAGCAACTTAAATGACAAGTGGGCGGTGATGGTGTCGGATTCACAGATCAACAAAGCTGGGGGTAAAGCGGCTGCAAGGTATTTTTACTCTGATTTTCTTGGTTGTGGTTATCCGCAAACCAGTGCAAGAACCACCAAGCAATTTTATGATGCTGCTAAGACGTTTATTTCGGGATTGGATGTTCCTGAGTCTAAGAAAAGTGACTATATCAATGCCCTAACCACGTACCTGAAAGTTGATACGTCCTCCTCAATTGGCACTGCTGACTTTGCGTCAAAGTATTTTGAGCCAGACGTTCAGGATGCATTTTCGGAGCATATGGAGAGCGCCGGTATACCAACCGCTTCCTTTACCAAGGATGTTGAGCATATATCAGATAGTCTAAAGTTCAGAAAAGTAAAAACCAGCAAAAATGTTAAGATCTCCGCACCGTCAGATTCCTTTAAGGATTTGATAACTATAACTACAATTGAAGGTGATGTAGATGAATCTGGGATGGCAGCGGAGTGGACCCAAGTGATTATCAAGGACAAGATAGTGAAGCAGGAATGACGGAAGTCGAGTTTCAAACGAAGTGGAGCCAAGAAAAGCCGGTATACGATTCTTGGGGGCGTTTCATTGTCCAGCAAATTTGCGCTTCTTTAGAGGGTAAGGGGAAAGATTTAAGTACTTTTCTAAAACTACCAGCCAAACACCGCTTAAAAGATGAAAAATCGCTTATCGATAAAGCCTTTTACCGTGCAGGTAAGAATTACGCAGACCCCTACAATGATATTGAAGATAAAGTCGGCGCAAGGTTTGTTGTGCTTGTTCTTGACGATATCGAACTAATTTGCGACATCATAAGATCATCTGACCTTTGGTCATTTGATGCTTGTAAGCACTTTAACGAGGATAAAGAAAAGTCCCCTTTACTGTTTACATACCAGTCAGTTCACTTCGTTTTACGCCCCAAAAAAGCAATTACGTTTGATGGTATTGAAATACCAACTGATATCCCGTGTGAAGTTCAGATCAGAACGCTGCTCCAGCACGCGCATGCTGAATTAACCCATGATGCTATTTATAAAGCAAAAACAGCTATTAAACCCAAGGTTCATCGAACAGTTGCGAAGAGCATGGCGCTTATCGAAACAACGGATGCTTTTTTCACTGAGGTCACTCAACAACTTAATCAGGGGCCAATAGATGAATTGGGTATTATTTCTAAGCTTGATGGTTTGTACTTCAGCTTTACAGGAATAAAGGCCGAAACCCAAAAATCTATCTTAACGATTCTGGACGAATTTGAGGATTTGGTTGACGATGAGCTTATTGGAAAAATTGAAGAGTTTGTCAAGAAGAATGCCGCGATTCCCGAAATTATTAAGTCCAAATACAAAGAAAGTGCGGTTTATAAACAAAGCTCCGTTCTACTTATATATTGGATGCTGAAGCGCAAGAAAAGGAAGCTGCTTGATAACTGGCCATTAGACAGAAAAATGTTAATACCTCTAGCAAATGACCTTGGTGTAAGCACTCTAGAGGATTAACGTGGGCAATATCACCAGCAGACTGAGCAATGATTGTCAGTAGAGGTGGTCAATTGGTACCGGCAGAAGGGCAATGCGTTCCGGCTGCACCAATGGAAGTCATTTAAATCATCTGCTGGGCTAATATGAGTGTTGTTAGCATAGAGTAAATGATTTCTAGAAATTAGGCGAAGACACATTAATAACTATAGCCGTTGGAGCGTTTCTGTCGTGTGCTACTAACGATTCAATCAAATTACCCTACAATGATTTATCAAAGTATAACACTTTGATTTTTATAGTATGTTTTCTGAATTATCTTTTGATTTCCCTCCTTCAGTTACCTTATTCTGGTAACAAATTAACCTCGTTCCCGGAACATATTGATGACTCCATTTGGATTGTATTTGGAATCACTAAGGAGAAGTCGTCAGTTGCAACAAGTTCAGCTGGCTGACCACCTTGGTGTGAACGCCTGCTACGTGAGCGCAATGGAAAACGGGAAGAAAGGCCCGCCTTCACAGCAAGTCCTAAGCAAGTTGGTAGCGGCACTGAAGCTGGATGCTGAAGAACAAGAAACGCTCTGGGACAAAGTAGACCAGTCTCAGCGAACGATTCGACTACCGGATAATGCAACACTGGAAGAGTACGCCCTGATGCGTGACCTACGTCGTCACCTGGGTGCTTTGAGTTCAGACAAAGTGAACGTTATTCGTAACATACTGAATATGGATGTCAGGCCAAAGTCTGGTGTCGAGATCAGGAGTATTTGATGGCTTAAAAACAAAACGGGACAACCCGTAAGGACTGCCCCGCTGTGCTAGTGTAAGTTGATACTTACGACGTCAGAATCAAAAGTATCCCTTTTCCCTGCCCCGCGCGCAAGAACTCCTAAGTAACCTAACCATAAACAGTAATTTCTATTACCTCTAGGGGTAAGGCTTTTTCATGTCTTTTAAACATACCGTGGTTCCATTTGGAACCCATCGGGGGGCCAGGCTATGCCTGAAATCGGCTCCTCAGCCATCTGTAGTGCGTGCAAGAGAGCCGGTTAGACCAACCGCTGGCAAAGTCGTGGGTTTCCTACCTTCAGTAAAGAACAAGCGTCAAGTTGCCTGGGAGTCGCAGCTTGAGAAGAAGGCCTGTTTGCTTTTTGAGTTCTCTCCCGTAGTGGCCAGTTACAGGGAGCAACCAATAACCATCAGCTTTCCGAGCGGCGGCTGTATCCGAAAGTATACCCCGGACTTTGAATTACAGCTGAACACCGGCCAACGGATCTACGTTGAAGTGAAGCCTGCCAGTAAGTTAGCTGATGATGAGCTGAAGGCGAAGTTCCGCGATATAGACGCCTTCTGGCGGCAGCATGGCTGTTACTTCATCGTCATAACAGATGCGGAGCTGAATCAGCCCGTCAGGCAGAGCAATCTATCTTTCCTAAGACCTTATCTTTCACATCAATGCAGTGATGATGTGATCGGACAGGCCAGGTTGTGGCTGTCATCTCATCAAACCGTAACTCTTGATGAACTTACAAACTTCATTGGGTCACTCAGCGGTGCCTACGCTTTGCTCGCACAAGGCCATATTACATTCGACCTGGATCGACCCATTGATCTCGACTCATTACTAACTATCCAGCCTGAAGGATCAACTAATGAAACTTGCCTCTTTGCATACCGGACTTCACCTGACTTTGAACGATGTGCCTTTCATGATCAGCCGAATATTAGAGGGAGGTGAATGTTATCTGGAGCGTAAGTCTGACCTGGCGCTTGTTAAAAAAACGAAACAGGAACTTATGACGGCTTTGTATCAAGGGACGTTGATCATTCACGGCAAACATGTGACCCCTGCTGATTCTTCCAGATGCGAGATTGACCTGAGCGGGTTGGATAATGATAGCCAGCAGGCTGTATTGAGAAAATACCATTATGTAAAACTGTTGAGAGATTTGCATGGTGATCAGCCATCTAAGATTCACCTAGAGGGAGTTATCCGCTTGGGAGCCGAAAGGCTGGGTGATGAATGCCCTCCAAGTGTGCCATCTGTTTATCGGTGGTGGCGTAATTGGAAACGCAGTGGCTATGACATTCGAGCATTGATGAGCAAACCTTCTGGGTTCAAAGGGACAAGAAAGTTTAAAGGTGTCGTTGGACAAGTGTTACATGAGATAGTTGAAGAGGTGTACTTAACCCCTCAAAGAACTTCGATACAGGCGACCTATGATGCATTTCTTGCTCGTATGCTATTAGTGAATGCCGCAAGGCAAACCCCATTGGAGATTCCTAGTCGGGCTACCTTTTATCGGCTGCTGAAAAATTCAGATAAATATGAGGTTATGGCTGCCAGGCATGGAAAAGGCGCAGCGGACAAGGCGTTCCGAGCATCTGGTTTAGGCGCATGCTCGACCAGAATACTTGAGAGGATAGAAGTTGATCACACCCCTATGGACGTTCATGTTCTCAACCCTATCACTGGCGTTGCCGATGGTCGCCCTTACCTGACGCTTCTGTTAGATCGGTATTCAAGAATGCCTGTGGGCATGGAGATTGGTTTTGAGCCGCCTTCTGAGTTGTCTGTTATGAGGGCGCTGCGCAATGCTATTTTGCCAAAGAGCTATATCAAGCAGGATTACCCAGATATCGAAAACGAATGGCCTGCATTTGGTAAGCCGGTCATGCTGATCTGTGACAATGGGATGGAGTTTCATTCACATCAGCTGCGAAGGATGTGCGGTGAATTAGATATCGATTTGCAGTTCTGTCCCAAAGCTCAGCCTCAGTATAAGGGAGCTGTTGAACGTTTCTTAGGAACATTGAACCGAGAGGTATCTCACCGGATACCAGGAACGTCATTTTCAAACATCAGTCAGCGTGGCAACTATGACTCTGTAAACCAATCCAGCATTACACTGGATGACCTCAAAGAGTTAGTCCATCAGTGGATGATCGATATTTATTGTCAAAAGACTCATCGAGGAACACAGAGAACGCCTGCCGCTCTTTGGAATGAGGGGCTCAAAATCGTGGAGCCAATTTTGCCAGAAAGTAAGGAGCAGCTGGATCTGATTCTGACTTCTGAAGATGAGCGTGTGCTAAGTCATAAGGGTATCGAGTTCAAAGGCCTGTTTTATAACTCTGCCGAGTTGAGCCTATTTCGCTATCTAGGCGATTGTCACAAGGTGAGGTTTAGATATGACAAAGAAAACCTAGGTTTTATATGGGTGTATGACGAGCATGAAGGCAATTTTCTCAAAGTACCCTGTATAGATCCTGATTACGCTACAGGCCTGACGCTAAGACAGCATTTGCAAATCCGTGCTGATGCACGTGAACGTGGCGCTTCAGAGCTGGAAATGACTTCTCTGATACGCAGCAAAGAGAAGTTCAGGCAAAAGATTGAACAAAAAAGTAAACATAAGCTGTTACGCGAGAGGCGTAAAGCCGCTAGGGATAACTCTGAAGCGTTAAACAAGCAGCCGAATCAATCTGCTTGGACGGCAAACAGTGTCGAGCCTGTTTTAGCTCAAAGCGCTACAGACACTTGGGACAATGACGAGATACCTGTCTTTTCTGTGATTGAACGGACGGAAAGTAAATGATTTACACACCCGAGCAACTTAAGAACATGGCTTCTATCCGTAGCCTGGTCATCAATCATCCCCAGTTCGATCATGCGTACCAGGCGATTGTGAATGCTTACCAGATGAAGGCTTTAATCAACTCAGCTCAGAACATCATCTGTGTAGGTCAATCCGGTACAGGTAAATCTACGCTTAAAGAGAAGATGCGGCTCTCATTCCCCGAAGTTGAAACGTGTGAAAAGAAGATCATTCCAATCTTGGTTGTCGATACCCCTTCGGTACCAACGGTTAAGAACATAGCTGAAGAGATGCTAATCCAACTGGGAGATCCCAGGTTCAACAAGGGGTCAGCGATTGAGAAAACCAATCGTATTTTGAATTACTTGGATAAGTGCGAAGTGCAAATGGTGATCTTTGATGAGCTGCAGCACTTTGTTGACCAAGGGAAGCGACGAACGCCATTAGAGGTGTCGGACTGGTTGAAAACAGTGATCGATAAAGCCGGTGTTTCGACTGTGCTTATGGGGTTAGAACGCAGTGAGGCAATCCTGGAGGTCAATGAACAGCTAAGGCGGCGCTTTAGCCGTAGAGTTGATATACCGCCCTTCAGCATCAAAACGAAAGAGTCACGAGCGACCTTCATTGGGGTCGTTCGAGTATTGGATGAAAAAGTGGGTTTGCCAGGGCGCATTAACTTGCATGACAAAGAGCTGATCCTGCCATTGTTCTTTGCGAGCAACGGCATCATCGATTATCTGGTAAAGCTATTCATAGGTGCCTATGAGCAAGCGATCAAACTGGATTATGAAAAGCTTGATAAAGAGTGCTTCTACATCGCCTTCTCTGAATGTATTTGGGCTGAAGGCATTGGCAAGCTAAATCCATTTCATGAAAGTTTTAAATATGAGCACTTGGATAAGCCTGGTATGCCATTTCACCGGGTTATCTCCAATGAGAGTAAGCGGGTGCGTGCGTGATGGAATACAGGCTAATCAAACCGTTAATTCATCCGCCCGGATATCCGGATGAGAATCCGATGACCTATCTTATCCGTATTGCGCAGCTAAATGATTACAAGTCATATAGATGGCTGTTTGATTCGAACAAGGTTCCAACTCAAAACCTTTCACTTCAGAAGATTTATCCCATCTTAGGGGATACGGATTGGAGCGGGTATGAACTAGGCCGAAAATTCATATCAGACTTCATCTCTCTTTATCCCAATGAGATCCAGAACAGGATTCTCAAATACTGCCCCTTGTGTCTGCAAGATCAGCCATTCTTCAGAGTTCATTGGCAGGTCAAAGTCTCAATGTGCTGTCCTCATCATGGTGTTTGGCTGAGTTACCAGTGTGAGTTCTGTAAGAGTCCTTTAGAGGTTAAGAATCATAAGATTGATGCTTGTTCCTGTGGTAAAGCCTTCAGTGAAGCGAAGCCGGAAGTCTGTTCTCAGGATGTGATTAACCTTCAGCGTTTTATCGAAGGCGATTACAGCAATATGGATGACGAAGCGCTACGGCTGCTCGATAACCATAATGAACTCGATATGGCTAGTCGAATTCAACTCGTTAGATCTACTATCCGGTGGATAGATAAAGAGCAAAGGGGGCAAATGATACCCCAGATAAACTTGTCGGATTTTGTATATGCGAGAGAGTATATAGATGATGCCAGTGAAGCCCTTTTTACGGGCAAAGCAGGTTTCTTTAGTTTTTTGAAGAAAATACATGGGGTAACACCTAACGCACCTCAAGTATCCGACCATTTCAGCCACTTCTATCTGGAGTTTTTTGACCGTTTCTCGAGCCAGGTGTTTCATCAGTACCGCCAGTTGATTGAACAGTACATAAACAGGTACTGGACGAAGCCGTTAAGCAGAAGAAACAGTCATTTTTCTTCTAGAACGATAGATGATCATCCCTGGATACCGTTACAGCAGGCCTGTCGTGAGTTTGAGATACATAAGAGCACGGTGAAATCAGCAATTGAACAGCGGCTTGTAAGAAGTGAATCACTAGAAAAAGAAAAGCGTGTAGTGACGCTAGTCTACAAACCGGACTTGATAGCCAGAGAAGATAGATTAAAAAGTCTACTGTCTGCTAAAGATGCTGCATCAATTCTGGGTTTAACCAAAGCTCAGTTTGCCAGGTTGAGAGAGATCGAGGGCTTTGAGGTGATTTCAAAACCTAATGAACAGGGTGGCTCTAAATGGCAGTTCTATAGAGATGATATTTACCACTACCGTGATTCACTCTTAGATGAAGTTTCGAATAGCCCCGGAGATCACTGGTCACTACCTCAGTTACTTCAATACTTTGGGGGCCAAATTGACGATCCTCTGATCACTATCCTACAAGCGGTTAAAGACCAGGAGCTAACAGTTGCTGCTAGACTTGAATCCGGCTCAGGTTTGTCTTCCATGCTGTTCTCTCAGTCTGAGTTTTTAGCCTGGTATGAGAAGAAGAAATTCAGAAGCAATGTTATTAGTATCCCAGTTGCTGCAAAGATAATGAAGATCCAACAGGAGTTTGCCTATCAGTTGGTGGATGCAGGTTTGCTTGAACTATCCTCGCCCTCAGAGGGGGCTACTCGGTGGCTCACACATATCAACATTGAACAGTTTCATCAGAAGTACATTCTGCTGTCGAAGTTGGCCAAGGAGACGAAACGTAGTTCGAGAACGTTGATGTCGTATTTTGCCAGTATCGGGGTATATCCGGTGGATCAGGGCTGGGAAAAGCCACTTAGGCAGAAGGTGTATTCAAAGGAACTGATTTCCGATGTTCCAATTGTGATGGACTTTGTGGAAACTAGACATGAATAATTTACTAGATATTCGAGCTGAATTAAGGGGGAAGGACGCGACTTACTCGTTATCGAAATAAAAAGTGAGCCTTAATTAAACTTGAACTGTCCGAGTAAACAAGGTAGAGTCTACGAACGTATTGTGAGAATGCACATGTTGATCTAGAAGCTGGGCCGAGTATGCTTGCAGAAGAATAGTATCAGCGTCTAGGGGATGATTTATATAAATGAGGGGTAGTCTTTTGGTGTTAGATCGTCTTCCAAACTTGAATCTCCTTTTGACATTTGAAATTGCTGGTCAGCTGCTAAGTTTCAAAGCAGCGGCAGATGCTCTGCATGTTACTCCTTCGGCCGTAAGTCAGCAGATGCAACAGTTGGAAGACTCTATTGGTCATAGCTTGTTCACACGGCGCAATCGCTCACTAGAGCTAACAAGAGATGGTGAGCGCCTCCTTAGGTTAATTCAACCACACCTTAGCGGCCTGCGGAGCGCTATCTCTGAGATCCGGGTTAGCCAAGATCAGCAACTTCGCGTGAGTGTCATGCCTCCAGTGGCAAATCGTGTATTGTTTCCAAGATTGGCCGATTTTCGAGAGGTTTATCCAAATATTGAACTACTTGTTGATACTAGCCTATCCAATTCAAATCTACTGTCTAGTGGTATTGATATAGCAATACGTTTTGGTCAACCCCCATGGCCTGGTCTAGCTCATGAAAAGTTAAGTGACGTATTGATTCAAGTAGTTACACCAGTTGGCTTTTGTGAAAAATATGACTTGCCTCAAAAGATTCTGGAGTTAAGTAAGATCCCCCTAATACATATGGCCGAGCGTCCAGGAGCGTGGGAGCGTTTCTTTGATCAGCTTGGTTTGCCACCAAGTGAAGGCGTCGCCTATAAGGTTGATGACTATCCTGCAGCAATTCAGGCGGCAGAAACTCTTGGCGCTGCTCTCGCGTTATATCCTATTGAGCAGCCCCTGCTGAGCAGCGGCAGAGTAGAGGCCCCTTTCCCTCCTATCGGACCAATTGATGAGGCCATTTATGCGGTCTATGCGAAGAACCGTGGGCTATCCCCAAGCGGCCGGGTCTTTGTCGATTGGATTCAATCCGCTCTGCTTGCTTTAGATTCTCAGAAAATTCTACATTCAGATTAGTACTGCTAACTCGAAGGTGAAGGAATCACCGTTTGTCTGAGTGAAGGCCTGAAGCGAAGATAGAGTCATATTTCGTTTTGAGGATATTCGCTATGGCTACTGTTAAGCAGCACCTTCTCCCACCAGCTTCGTTTCTTGATACGCATCGCCAGGATGAATTGGATAACTTGTTTGATTCTCTTGACTGTAAGCCTGCCGATGAGCTGGAAGGGGTATACCAGGGGCGACTGATCGGGATAACTGGGTTAAGCATCCTACCTGGCATTGTGAAAAGAGTTCTGTATAGCGTACTCGGCAGTTGGCTGAACCCTTGGCGTGGTAAGGAGTTTACGTCATCGGTCGGAGCTAATCAGTGGGGGTTGGGAAGTTGTACGATGGGCTGGGGTAATTATCAGAAGATCGAGTCTGACGAAGCTACACATATTGCCCTTGATTACGATGTGCCTGAAAACCCGGGCTTTCTGCGACCAATCATCGGTGAGGTTAAGTCATTCCAGGATGGTGTCTGGCTGGCACGCATGAGATACCGCACACGAAGCGGAGTGAAAACGTTGTTGTACTTCACTCTCCGGGAGGTCAAGTAATGACCGAAAATCTTGATTACTACCGCACAGTTGTTATCGGTAGTGGTTTTGGTGGCGCTGTGGCCGCCACTACTTTGGTGGAGTCAGGAGAGCAAGTCTTATTGCTAGAGCGTGGCCCGTGGCGGGACTCTGAGTCCGTTCGTGATGCTGGCATTCAACGCCGTGCCAGCCTACCTGTCGGTCGAAAGGCTATCAATCACTTGGTTCATAGGGTTAGCTTTCCCGGCTTGATGGGTAAAGGTAAGCGTCTCTCGACCCGCGGATTATTTGATATCCATTTCGGCAATGAAATGAGCGTGGTCTGCAGTAGTGGCGTTGGTGGTGGCAGCCATGTTTACAGCGCAATGAACATGCGCCCCCATGATCCCGACTATTGGGATGACAAAGTCCAAGGGGTCTCATCTAAAGCAATGGAGACTCACTACGCCTGGATGCTTGAGTGCATGGAGGCTAAGGTGCCCAACGCAGAGGCGAAAATACCTAACTGGACGCCTGAAGCATACGAAGATTCAAAAGAATTCGTCGCCGATGCTGATGTTCCTCAACCAGCTATGTCTGTGCGTATGGATGGGCAGCAGGAGGATTACTGTAACAACAGCTATTTCGGCAGCGCAAATGGCGCTAAGGCTACACTGGACCGGGTTTTAATTCTTCCTGCAATGAAGAAGGGTTTGCAGGTAGAGCCCGAACAGGAATGCCTGAGCTTATGGGCGTTACCCGAGGGCGGTTACCGTCTGGAGGTCATGGATTACCGTTTAAAACGGCGCCGCTATCTTAAGGCCGGTAAGGTTATTGTCGCTGCAGGAACACTCAATACACTTCGACTTCTTTTTCACAGCCGTGAAATTGGAGGCTTGAGGGGCATGCCAGCGCTAGGACAGGGATTCAGTGGTAACGGAGATAGCGTTGCATGGTGGGCCCTGAATGAGAAGGGCGCGGATTTCAGTCTTGGAACCCCAACTCATGGTCGATTTGCTTTGCGTGACCCCGACACAGGAAAAGCAATTCCAGGCCCTTATATCACGCGATTTGGTTTGAATGGTGTCAATACATTGCCGCTACCTGAGCCGCTTAAAGCTCGTTTACGTCGGGATGCAATAATCGTAGGCATGGGGAAAGACAACGCCAATGGAGTCGCTCTATGGAAACGAGGGCGTTTGAAGTTTCGATATATTATGGAAAGCAACGGAATTCTTTCCGATATTCAAGAGCTATTTAGCGAAATCGCTCACCGGAGTCGTAAACCTGTTCGGTTTCTGAAGCATAAGCCTTTTACCGTGCACCCTTTAGGTGGAGCCCGGCTTGCTCCTAATGAAGAAGAGGGTGTGGTCGGTAGTACAGGTGAGGTTTATGGACTTCCGGGCCTTTATATTGCTGATGCTTCAGCCTTGCCTGCTTCTCCGGGGACGCCGCCATCAATGACTGTTGCTGCGTGGGCTCGTCACCTCGCCCTTGGTATTGCAGGTAAAAAAAAGCGAGGGACACCACGTTCTAAGCAAATTAAAGATTAATAGAGGAAATAATTATGTTTAAAAAACGTACGTATACAATTGCAGGATTCGGTCGCAGTCTTCTAATGAATCTTCTATATGGACCGAGACTTGTCACGGCGATCATCCGTCCATCGACTTCTGCTGCCCTCCGCGAGCAGGTTATGTTGGGTTGCACATCGGTTAATGAGTGTCGTTACTGTGACTGGTTTCATACCCAGATGGCACTTAAGAACGCTGTTGATATTAAAGAACTTAATCAGTTCTTGGCTAATCCCGAGGGAACGAGTCTGCCTGAGGAAACTGCGGTTGCAGTGCTATATGCGCAGCACTTTGCGGAAAGTCAGGGGAAAGTATCGAAAGACGCTAGTGAACGCTTAAAGAAAGTATTCAATTGGTGGCAGCGCCTCGAAATTCATGCATATTTACATGCGATCTATATGGGGAACTTAAGTGGCAATACCTTCGATGCACTTTTAAGTAGATTCAAAGGTTCTCCAAAAGCCGACAGCTCGCTCTTCACCGAACTAGTGGTCTCTATTGTCGCGTCACCGATTTTACTGCGTATTGCTTATCGGGCAAGAAAGGCAAGTGACTCTCGATTTACATCAAAAGCTGAGACTAGCTCAGACTAGGCGGATAGAGAGATGGTTAATATTATCACATCGGTCTTGGCCTCAACCGTCAGAGCTTGGCGTGGCACGTCCGCAATAGTGCGAGATAAGCAACCCGATCGCTGGCTGATACTGTATGACATGGAGGGCTGCCCATATTGTCGAGTTGTTCGCGAAGTATTGACCGAACTGGATTTGAATGTGTTGATCAAGCCATGCCCGAAAAAGGGGGCCGGCTATTGGGACGAACTGAGCCAGCTTAACAGTAAAAAGCAGGTTCCCTACCTGCACGATGAGAATACTGGCAAGTCCATACCGGGAAGTGAGCAGATAGTTGAGTATCTTTATGCAAACTATGGAATGGATTCAGATAGCCCAGTGACCCAAAGGAAGCCCTTGGTAGCATTGAGTAAGTTAGCAACTCTACTTCGCTCAATGAAAGGTATGCGTGGCATAAAAGCGCATCGCCCTGAGCAACCCTTAATACTATATAGCTTTGAGTCGAGTCCATTTTCAAGGCCAGTCAGGGAGCGATTAACTGAACTGGGGTTGTCTTACAGGTTATATAACGCAGGTAAGCAGCAGTTGGCAGACCAGGGTTTAGGAAGCTTTCGTCCGGTTATTGGGCGATATAGGCCGCTTCCTGGTACCAACCGAGCCATACTTATGGAAATGATGGGGAAGGTACAGTTTCCATTTCTCGAAGATCCAAATACCGGTAAGAAAATTTTTGAATCTAAGATAATTATTGAATATCTAAACCGAACATATCAATTACCGAGGTAATATATGAAATTATTTGATTGGCTACCCTTCGGTCGCGTTAAAGAGATCTCTTCAGAAGACCTATTAGATAAACTGGAGAGTGTTCAGATTGTTGACGTGAGAACATCGGCTGAATTTAAGCTGAGCCACATTCAAGGGGCGGTAAATCTACCAATAACCAATTTTTCTGAAAGTGCAATAGATGGCTTGTCGTTAGAAAGAGAAGTTCCTATCGTAACAATTTGCTTATCTGCGCACAGAAGTATTCCCGCAACCCGTCGTCTTAAGCAGTTAGGGTACGATGTAAAACAACTACAGGGCGGGATGAAGTCCTGGTGGCATAAAGGTTACCCTACCGTTAAGCGCTAAAATATTTCGTCCCAAAGAAATAAAATCATATTTTAAAGGCAGTATTCAGGCTCAAATTTTTAATATCTTCTTCATCTTCGTCACACAGCGTTTTTATACTCATATTATGATTTATACAAGGCACTTCAGCGCTGGATAGTGTCAATGATAGTCATAAAATTCTCGCTTCAGTTTTCCAGAGCAGATGGTTGGAGTGATCATTATGGTGAGGGTGACCGGGTCCTGAATAGCAAAATAGAACTATAATCCTAAGAGATAACGTATGACAAACTCTCGCCACATTAAGATGTTAATTCTAGGTTCTGGTCCGGCTGGCTATACCGCAGCGGTTTATGGAGCACGCGCGAATCTTGATCCAGTAATTATTACAGGAATGCAAATGGGTGGGCAGCTCACAACCACCACTGAGGTTGATAATTGGCCCGGTGATGAAAAAGGGGTCCAGGGGCCGGAGCTAATGGAGCGTATGAAGAATCATGCTGAGCGTTTCAATACCGAAGTGGTTTTTGACCAAATTACTGAAGTGAAACTGGATCAGCGACCTTTCTGGCTAAAGGGTGACACGGGTGAGTACACTTGTGATGCTCTTGTTGTAGCGACTGGCGCCAGCGCGAAATATCTTGGTCTTGAGAGTGAAGAAGCTTTTAAGGGTAAGGGTGTCTCTGCATGTGCTACTTGTGATGGCTTTTTCTATCGTAAAAAGCGTGTTGCGGTTATTGGTGGCGGAAATACAGCCGTAGAAGAAGCAATGTATCTTTCCAATATTGCTTCTGAAGTAGTGGTCATTCACCGTCGAGACAACTTTCGAAGTGAGAAAATCCTTGCAGACAGACTGCTCGACAAAGCGAAAAATGGGAACGTGACTATTCGCTGGAATAGCGAGTTGACCGAAGTGCTGGGGGATGACACGGGTGTGGTCGGTATGCGCGTTAAAAATCGCGAAACCGGTGAAGTTGAAGATCTCAATGTCGAGGGTATCTTCGTTGCGATAGGTCACTCACCGAATACCGGTATCTTTGAAGGTCAGTTAAAAATGAAAGACGGATACATCACCGTTAAAAGTGGCCTTGATGGCAATGCAACTCAAACGAGCGTGGAGGGTGTATTTGCTGCGGGTGATGTATCAGACCATGTTTATCGTCAGGCCATCACGTCTGCTGGAACAGGCTGCATGGCCGCATTGGATGCTGAGAGGTTCTTGGAAAATTAATTAATACAGCGGTATTGATGACAAGAAGGGGCACGGGAAGGCGACCGCTTAACTGCTGTGGACCGTGGGCTCTGACGACTTGAAGTCAGAGCCCCAAGTACTATTTCTGGCTGGCATGTGCAGATGCGTTTTCACCACGGTGGGGGTCCTTTAGTGGCTCAGTGCTACGGAAGAAACGGTGTAATACACTAGCTGATTCGGTGTCATACTGTCGCCACCCGTAAACTTCAGGGCGTTCAGTCTCAATTTTTAGAGTGCCCCACAGAAGCCAGTCAAAGATCGAAATGAAATTGGTCATGTTTTTTGCTGAGTTCGCCGAACGACTATGGTGATGATGGTGCATATTCGGGAATGTAAAAATATGGCAGAGTGCGCGCATACTCTTACGTACGAAACTGTTGCGATGATTGAGAAGCCAGAGGTCGTATTGCCATTTCCAGTTGGTATGCACGTGCATTCCCCATACAACCTTAGATAACGACCCCCAAAGAAAAACCTCATACAAACCCAGATACAGGCATGCCAGCCCAAACCAGTAGTTTGGCAAAATTAACCACCATGCCCAGTTCTCAACAAATGTCTGACTGGAGCTGATCTCTCCCCGTTTGTCTTGTCCACCATTGAGGTGGTGGGGACGGTGAGCCGCCTTGTAAAACCCCTGTACCTTTCCAAGCAATCGGTTTTTCGGTTTACGGCTGTGGGCGAAAAGATGGGTTCTTCCGTGCAAATATTCATCCACTAGCAGAAAAATGATCAGTGTGGGCCAAAAGTACTGTGTCTCAAGCCAAGCCATGGCGCCGTTGTATGCTGGAAAGAGCCATGCCATCAATAGGAATACCACCACGGTAAGGACCGGGCGCTGCAAAGCGGCAAGAAAGCCAAGTGATATCCCAGACATAGCCCAGTCATTCCAGGTTTTTTTGCCGCCCTGGGTCTGACCGCTGATGATTTCATAGAGTGAGAAAAGAATCAGAAAAAGAGCCGTTACTATTGCAGCTACTTCGCCCGTCTCCTGGACAGCCTCGGGTATATTGAAAAATTCAAACATGTAACGCTCCTTAGTGTTTATGTTTTTTTGTAGTGGCGTTGAGAATAGGTCGCTGAGATGAGGTTTTCTAATTAATAACTTGAATAATAAATATTAGCGGGGCTAATATGCTGAGCATGAAAAACCTTAGAAGCGTAGATCTCAATTTACTGACCGTGTTCGAAGCTATCATGGTGTATGGCAGCCTATCTTCTGCTGCAGAAAAACTTGGTATGACACAGTCGGCGGTCAGTCAGGCTCTTGCGCGCCTTCGACTGACGCTCCGTGATGAAGTATTTGTCCGCAGCGGAAATGGTATGCATCCCAGTAATCATGCAGTACAAATTTACCCTGAGATTCGCAAGGCGCTGTCCTCTATCCGAATTGCGATTGAATCGAAACAAATTTTCGATCCCGACAGTTCGGAACGTACCTTCAAACTCGCCATGGGGGATTACGGGGAGCACCTTTTGCTGCCAGAACTTTTGCGAACACTGGAAAAATACAAGGGTGGCCTATCGTTACAAAACTATCCGAATACTGAACCTAAAGTTTTAACTCAACTCGAACAGGGACAGCTGGATCTTTTCTTTGATGCTCGCCTCCCCGTTAATGCCTCCATTCAAAGCTGTAAACTGCTGAGTGAAGACTTGGTCGTTATTTGTAGCGCTAATCACCCGCGCCTATCCAAATCGGTGACTGTAAACCAGTTTTTGAGCGAGGGGCACGTGGTACTTTCAGTTGGTGACAGTAGTCACACGCTGCTTGAAAGAATGCCAGGGATACCGTTCACTGAACGTCGCCGAGTGGCTGCCCGCGTCAACCAATACGTCGCTATACCGAGATTGGTTGCTGCCACGGACGCGATTGCCACACTGCCCATGAGAATGGCAGACTATTTTATGGAACGTGAGGACATACGTACGCTGTCGTTCCCCTATCCTGATGCCTGTTTTGACGTGTTTATGGCTTGGCATTGTTCCTTGAACAATGATGCTGCACATCGGTGGCTCAGGGAGTCCATAATAAGTCTTGCTGAAGGGTTATAAAGTAATTGTTTCTGAATAAAGCTTTAAACAATGGCAGGGAAGGCAAAACATATACTAAAAAGCCAAAACCTTATCGCTTGAAATAATTAGTGATTGTGCGCGAGTTTACCGGGCAAATAATGCTAGTGTTGATATGAGTCCACGAACCTCGAGATTTTATCTCGAAAATCCCACGAATTATGAGATTTTCGTTTTGCTCTAAAATCTCATAATCCTAGAACTAGCCTGTAATACCTAGGATCTTGAGTTCATGAATTGTGAGATCCCACACCGCCGCTGTATCACGCAATGGATACAGCGGCGGCATTCTTAATCAAACGATCCTTTCGTACCGCAATCTCAGTAAGAATCTCTACGCATAGTTAGAGCGCGCACCATCCTCTTCCCCCAGCATAAAGTGCAAACGCATATTTTGTAATAATAAAAACTTACCGCCGCATAGGGACAGTATGCTTTTTATGTCATCATGCGCAGAGCTATAAATCAAAACGCAAGGAATGCAACACGCATCTTAAGGCATGCTACTGCCTTTAATTGAGTATTTTCCGTGAAGATGACCCCGTTTTTTAAAGCAGGCCTGTTGGCAATCAGCCTGTTCACTGCAAGCCATTACGCAATTGCTGCACCATTAAACAATAACCTTAAACATCAAGAATTGGCTGCTGGCAGTGCTTTATTAGTCGATTTAAAAACCAATCAAGTGCTTTACTCAAGCAACCCAGACTTTATCGCACCGATTGCTTCAGTCACTAAACTGATGACGGCGATGGTGACGCTCGATGCCAAACAGCCACTGGATGAAAAGCTTCCTATAGTGATTAAAGACACTGCAGAAATGCAGGGTGTGTTTTCAAGGGTAAGGGTCGGTAGTCAGCTTAGCCGCCACGATACGCTGTTAATCACCCTGATGTCCTCAGAGAACCGTGCCGCCGCCAGCTTAGCCCATCATTACCCGGGCGGGCATGAGGCATTTATTCAAGCGATGAATGCCAAAGCGCAAGCATTAGGCATGCACAGCAGCCAATTTGTTGAGCCAACCGGTCTTTCTGAAAAGAATGTTTCCAGCGCCCACGACTTAGTATTGTTGATTAAAGCAGCGCAGCAATATCCGTTGATTAAACAATTCAGCACCACCGATGAAAAAACCATTGCCTTCACTAAGCCTAATTACACTCTTGGCTTTCGCAACACCAACGCACTGGTGCGCAAAGACAACTGGAATATTCAGCTCAGCAAAACCGGCTTCACCAACAGTGCAGGGCATTGCTTAGTGATGAGTACAGAGATGAATAATCGTCCAGTGGCTTTTGTCGTGTTAGATGCTTTTGGTAAATACACCCATATGGCTGACGCCAACCGCCTAAAAAAATGGCTGGAAACTGGCACAGTTACACCGGTACCGGCAGCAGCGCTAAGCTATAAACTAGCCAAGCAACAAGAACGCCAACAGGTCATTGCTGTGCAATAACAGCTATTGGCTAAGCGGCAAATAGACAATGGCATCTAAGCCAGCCTCGGGGGCGGCTTGTAATAACAACTGGCCGCCATAGCGTTGACACACCGCTTGCACAATGGCCAAACCTAAACCACTGCCACGTTCAGCGCTGGCAGTGCTCCAAAAGCGTTGTTTAGCTTGCTCAAGCTGTTCGCTTGATAAGCCTGATCCAGCGTCTCTAACGCGTAAACATAAATATCGGCCTTTGATAGTCAACTGCAACTCAACGGGACTGTCTGCAGGACTATAACGCAAAGCGTTATCCAATAAGTTACGCAGCACAGCAACAGCTAAGGATTCAGGTAGAGCGATATAGACATCTGCGCTGAGATCACTGTGCACCTCAATGCGCTCATTACCGGGCACCCCAATTAAGTCAGCTAGGGCATGCCGTGCAATGGTTTGCGCACTGCTGCAGGGCGCTTGATCAAAGTCCTGAGCACCTTCTACCCGTGCTAATAGCAACAACTGCTCAAGGGTACGCTGCATGCGCTCAACCGCCGTCTCAGCTTGCTGTAAAGCGTAAGCAGCCCCTTGTGCAGGACTCATCTGCGCCACTTGAATGTGAGTTTTGATCGCAGTTAACGGTGTGCGCAATTCATGCGCCGCATCATTGGTGAAACGTCGTTCACGCTCTAAGGCAGCAGCAATACGAGTAAACAGCTGATTAATCGTCGCCACCAGTGGCTGCAAATCTTTCGGCAAACGCTCGACATGCACCGGTTGTAAGTCCTGTGCATCGCGCTCGGCCAAGACGGAGCGTAATGTTTGTAAGGGTGATAAGCCACGGCCAATGCCAAACCAAATCAGCAATAAGCTACCCAATAAGGCTAAAGCAACCGGCAAGGCTGCGGCAAAAACAATTGAAGACTGCAATACTTGTCGCTCATCCACTCGGTCTGCGGTGGTGACCCAAAGATTTTCACGCTTCAAGGTAAAGGTGCGCCAACGCTCGCCAGAAAAACTGATCTCATGGAAACCTGTGGCATATTCCAGCATGTTCTGGTTTGGCATATTGGGTGTACGCACCAAGACTTCGCCACGCAGAGAGCGCACCTGACAGACCAAGCCACTTTCCAAACCCAACTCCATCGCCGTCAAAGGGTTCGGCGATGACAGCAGCGGCTGCGGTAATTGCTCCAGCAGTCCTGCCACCATCCGCGCCGATGAAGCCAAGCGCTCATCTAAGGCTACATTCACTTCACGACGTAAGTCGCCGAGCAACCACAGCGCCGCCAAACTCCACAACACGATAAAAGTGCCACCCAAAATCAGTAACAAGCGATTACGTAGGCTCATGCGGTACTCCCATGCGATAACCCAAGCCACGTACTGTTTTCACGACATCGCTGCCTAACTTGCGCCGTAAATTATAAATATGCACATTGATCGCATTACTCTCCACACCGTCACCCAGTCCATACAGGCTATCTTGCAATTGCTCAGCACTTAAAATGTGTCCTGGCTTTTGTAATAGCGCAGCCAACAGCGCCTGTTCGCGGCGGGACAAATTGACCGCTTCACCATGCAGTTGCACGGCCTGACTGGAGGGGTCAAAGGTTAAGCCATGATGCTCAATCAAATTGCTGCTGCGGCCACTGCTGCGCCTTAATAAACTGTGTAAGCGCGCTGCTAGTTCACGCAAATCAAACGGCTTGAGTAAGTAATCATCTGCGCCAGCTTGTAAGCCTGCAACGCGCTGCAGCACGGTATCGCGCGCACTTAAGATCAGTACAGGCAAATCTTTACCCTGACTACGGATGCGGGTTAATAACTGCAACCCATCCTCGTCGGGCAAGCCTAGATCAAGAATCATCACATCAAAATGCCCTAACTGCAGAGCCTGCTCAGCCGCTCGTGCATGCGCCATATGATCCAAGGTAAAACCTTGCAACTCTAAACCGGCGACTAAGCCTTGGGCGATTAAAGGATCATCTTCGACCAACAATACATGCATAAAGGTAATCAACTCTCAGCATAAGAAACCAATGGATTGACTGTAGCAAAAATTAGCCTACAACACTTTAAGTATAACGTAACTGTTAATGCTGTCTTAATTAAGCCCCTGCATAGTGCGGCTAAATTCAATAGGAAACACTCGTATGCGGTATTTTTTCATTGTCGTATTACTTTCATTCAGTAGTTTAAGTCAGGCGTTTATCAGTAATCAGCAGGATTTTTTACCGGTTGAAGAGGCCTTTCGCTTTGAGTTGATGGACGATGTTGAGCCTGCTGTTTTAGTCTGGCAGATTGCTCCTGAGCATTATTTGTATCGCGACAAGCTCGGCATTACCGATGCTAAAGGCAATCCTGTGCCGATTGACTACCCTGAAGGCATTGAGCACTCCGATGAGTTTTTTGGTGATACGCAGATTTATCGCCAATTACTACAACTGCCTCTAGATGCCTCTATAGCACAGCCTTTACAGGTCACTTGGCAAGGTTGTGCCGATGCCGGCTTGTGCTATCCACCACAGACCGCCAGTGTCGGCAGTGGCGCAGCAACAGACGAGATCACTGCAGCAACCTCAACAGGCCAAGTTTTAGCCGAAGACCAATCGATTGCTGAGCGCTTAGCCGACTCAGGTCTGTTATTGAACATTCTGGCCTTTTTTAGCATGGGCCTATTGCTTGCCTTCACGCCCTGCATGCTGCCGATGCTGCCGATTTTAACCAGCGTTATCAGTGGTTCTAAAAGTGGAGGCTGGCAGGGCGCTAGACTGGGTTTAGCCTTTATTCTACCTATGGCCTTAGTCTATGCAGCGCTCGGCGTGATAGCGGCCAACCTCGGCAGCAATCTCTCGGCAACACTGCAGCAACCTTGGTTGCTTATCCCCTTTGCCGGCATTTTTATCCTCTTAGCCTTAGCTCAGCTGGGCGTCTTTACCTTACAGTTACCGGCGTTTATCCGTGAGCGACTGCAGGGCGCTGACCAAAACATCAAAGGCGGCAGTTTAGTCGGCGCTGCGGGGCTCGGAGCATTATCAGCTTTATTGGTGGGTCCATGCATGACAGCGCCTTTGGCTGGAGCGCTGCTATATATTGCCCAAAGCGGTGATGCGGTTAGCGGTGGTTTGGCATTGTTCTCGCTAGGCTTAGGTAGTGGCTTACCTTTGTTACTGGCGATTACCATTGGTATGCGCTGGCTGCCTAAACCGGGTCACTGGATGCAAAGTGTTAACCGTGTGTTTGCTTACGCGTTATTCGCCACAGCAATTATTGTGCTGCGACCGATTTTAACTGGACCGGTCTTTTTAGCCCTCTGGGGCGCGTGGCTACTGGCGATTGCCTTAAGTGTCGGTAGCATTGAACGCGCTAACTGGCGCTTTTCCAGCCGTTACATTGCCTTACTCTTAGGGATTTGGAGTGGTGCGATGTTACTCGGTGCAGCAGCAGGCGGCGATGATCCATGGCAGCCGCTGAGCAATTTCGGCTTACAAGCCAGTGAGTTACCCAATCAGCACAGCATGCAACGCTTTGCCAATGTGCAGCAGTTGCAGGAACAACTCAAACAAGCAGAGCAGGACAATACATGGGTGCTCTTGGATTTTTACGCAGACTGGTGTGTCTCATGCAAAGTGATGGAAAAAACCGTCTTTGCACAAACACAGGTACAAGCCGCGTTGGCCGATTTCCGTTTACTGCAAGCTGATGTAACCTTGAATACGGCAGAGCAACAACAACTGATGCGCGATTTACAGATTATGGGGCCGCCGACTATTTTGTTTATCAACCCTCAGGGCTCAGAACAACGCACGCAACGCATCACCGGTGAAGTATCCGCAAGTGAGTTTTTACAACAGCTCAGCAGCGCACAAAAGGACAGTTGATGTTAAGTTTTAATTTAGGCCCTTTAGCCATTCCCATGGATTTAGCACTGCTCTACGCTGCATTTTTCATTGCTTGGCTAAGCGGTTGGTTGATCGGTAGAAAACGCGGCAGCAACCCTGAAGCAGCCTTATTTAACATGCTGTTGATCGGAGCCTTGGTGGCCCGCGCAGCATTTGTCTTGCAGTACTTCGAGCAGTACAGCAGCAACCTCTGGCAGATTATTGATATTCGTGACGGTGGTTTTTTATTGTTACCCGGCGTGATCGCTGCTGTTTTGGCAGGGATTTATAAAGCGTGGCGACAAGCGCCTTTACGTGTACCACTGGCCATTGGTGTCTGTATTGGTCTGATCGCTTGGGGCATTAGTTTTTCAGTGCTCAACGCTTTACAAAGCAGTCAAAAACTACCTGATTTAGCCGTTCGTGATATTGCTGGCGAGCCGGTCTTGCTGCAAGATCTGATTGGCAAACCTTTAGTCATCAATCTATGGGCAACTTGGTGTCCGCCATGTCGCCGAGAAATGCCCGTGCTTGCCGCCGCGCAAGCAGCCAATCCAGATATTCGCTTTGTCTTTGTTAACCAAGGTGAAGGCCAGCTCTTAGTAGAAAAGTTTTTAGCTCAACAACAACTCAGCTTAGACAATAACCTGCTCGACAGCGGAGGACGTCTCGGGCAAGCGGTAGGTTCATTATCATTACCCACCACATTGTTTTACAGTGCTGACGGAATGTTAAAAAACAATCATTTAGGTGAGTTATCGCAGGCCAGCTTAAAGCATGCATTACGTCATATCAGCACAGACAACCAGCACATTAATTTAGAGGAATAACCATGACATTTAACAAAATCTTACCGGCGCTGGCTCTGCTAACGCTACCCATCATGGCGCAAGCAGAGAAGTATCCTGCACCTGTAGAAGCGATGCGTGAGCGTGGCGTGGAAGTGCTAGAGCGCTTTGATGCGCCGAGCGGCTTGACCGGTTACACCGCTTTATTTAACGGCCGTCCTTTGGCGTTGTATGTAACTGAAGATGGTAAGCATGCGCTGATCGGCAGCTTGCTTAATGCCAAAGGTGAAGATTTAACCGGTGTGGTGTTAGAAGAAAAAGTCAGTCGTCCACAAAGTAAAGTGATGTGGGAAAAACTGAAAGACAGCAGCTGGATTGCTGATGGTTCGGATAAAGCAGAAACCATAGTGTATGTTTTTACCGATCCTAATTGCCCGTACTGCAAACGCTTCTGGAAAGATGCGCGCCCATGGATTGATGCAGGAAAAGTACAGTTGCGTCACGTGATGGTCGGCACACTGGGTGAAAGCAGCCAAAAGAAAGCAGCTTACTTGCTCAGCGCGAAAGATCCAAAGGCGGCTTTACTCGGCAACGAAAGCGGTAAAAAACCTGCGCAAGAAGCTAAAACCATTGCCGCTAAACAACGTCAACAATTGGATGATAACCAGCAGCTGATGGGCCTACTGGGCGCGACTGGTACACCTGCAATTTTATACCTTGATCCAACCGGTATGATGCAAATGCATCCAGGCGCTCCGCAGGGCGAACAGCTACTTGAGCTCTTCGGTCCGCGTCCTTAAGAAGCAACTAAAAATTCACTGTGCGCTAGTCACGCGCATGGTGAACACCATTGCCTAAAGCACGACACAGCGTTAATACCGCATCAACAGCATTATCTGGCGTGCTCGCGCTTTCAATCAAATCAACAAACGCAGAACCCACCACCGCGCCATCAGCTAAGCGAGCAATATTGGCCGCATGCTCAGGTGTACGAATACCGAAACCGATACACACCGGCAAATCAGTATGGCGACGCAAACGCGTTACCGCCTCTTCGATGTGCTCCATCGTCGCCGAATTACCACCGGTCACACCAGCAACTGAAACGTAATAGACAAAACCTGAGCTATTCTTGAGTACCGTCGGCAAACGCACATCATCAGTGGTTGGCGTAGTTAAACGAATAAAATCCAGACCTGCCGCTTGTGCAGGATCGCAAAACACTGAGTTATGCTCCGGCGGCAAATCAACAATGATCAAACCATCGACGCCAGCAGCCTTAGCATCTTCAATAAAACGCGGTACACCATAATGGTGAATCGGATTAAAGTAGCCCATCAGTACCACTGGCGTGTGCTGATTGTCTTCACGGAACTCGCGCACCATTTGCAAAGTTTTGGCTAAGGTTTGTCCGTTTTTTAACGAGCGAATATTGGCTAACTGAATCGCTGGGCCATCGGCCATTGGATCGGTAAAGGGCATACCCAATTCAATCACATCAGCGCCAGCCGCTGGTAAACCTTTAAAAATACGCATGGCCGTGGCGTAATCTGGATCTCCGGCAGTCACGAAAGTAACTAAAGCCGCGCGATTTTGTTTCTTCAGTTCGGCAAAGCAAGCTTGAATGCGGCTCATACTGACTGCTCCTGTTTCTCAAAGTGATGCATAACCGTTTGCATATCCTTGTCCCCACGACCGGATAAGTTCACCACCATTAAATGATCTTTGGGTAATTGCGGCGCACGTTTAAATACTTCAGCTAACGCATGGGCTGATTCAAGCGCAGGAATAATACCTTCCAACTTGCAGCACAAATGGAAAGCGGCCAGTGCTTCGTCATCTTTGGCAGAGGTGTACTCAACGCGGCCAACATCATGCAACCATGAATGCTCAGGACCAATACCTGGATAATCCAAACCTGCCGAAATCGAATGGGCATCAACAATTTGCCCATCATCATCTTGCAGCAAGTAGGTACGGTTGCCGTGTAACACACCAGGAGTGCCGCCTTGTAAACTGGCCGCATGTTCACCGGTCTCAATCCCATGTCCCGCGGCTTCTACACCAATAATTTTAACGCTGGCATCATCCAAGAATGGATGGAACAAACCTAAAGCGTTGGACCCACCACCAATACAAGCCACCAGACTATCCGGCAGGCGGCCTTCCTGAGCTTGCAACTGATCACGGGTTTCTTTACCAATCACTGCTTGGAAATCACGCACCATCGCTGGGTAGGGGTGCGGGCCGGCAACGGTACCAATCAAATAGTAGGTATCAGCAACGTTAGTGACCCAATCACGCAACGCCTCATTCATCGCATCTTTTAAGGTGCCAGTACCGGCCACCACAGGACGCACTTCCGCGCCGAGCAGCTTCATCCGAAAGACGTTGGCTTGCTGACGATCAATATCAGTGGTGCCCATATAAATCACGCACTGCAAACCAAAACGTGCCGCCACTGTGGCGGTAGCTACACCGTGCATGCCGGCACCGGTTTCAGCAATAATGCGTTTTTTACCCATGCGTCGAGCTAAAAGAATCTGGCCAATACAGTTATTAATCTTGTGCGCGCCAGTGTGATTCAGCTCTTCGCGCTTAAGATAAATTTTAGCGCCACCGCAATACTCGGTTAAGCGTTCAGCAAAATAGAGCGGGCTAGGGCGGCCGACATAATCACGCTGAAAATACGCCAACTCTTCGATAAAAGCCTGATCATCTTTAGCTTTTTCATATTCGCGGCCTAATTCAAGAATCAACGGCATCAATGTTTCAGCAACATATTGACCGCCAAAATCACCAAACAAACCATGCTCATCAGGGCTATTAAAAAAAGAACTCATGACCCACTCCCGAACTTAATAAGATATTTTCTATGCAGGCTAAACTACCTGATAGCCTTCACGACGAAAAGCGATATGATTGCAGCAATAGGTTAGGAAAACTCACATGTCTGATTCTTTTAACTTGCCGCCTTTAAATGCTTTAAAAGCATTTGAGGCCAGCGCACGCTTGCAAAGCATTACCTTGGCCGCAAAAGAGCTGCACGTCACCCATGGCGCTGTCAGCCGTCAAGTTAAGCAACTCGAAGAACACCTGGGTATCACTTTACTCAGTAAACATGGGCGTGGCATTAAACTCACCGATGCCGGCATGCGTCTCTACCAGTCAAGTCACGAGGCCTTCACGCAAATTCATCAGTCTTGCGTGGATATTAAGCGACAAACTCAACAAGCACCTTTTGTTTTAGCCTGTCCGGGCAGTCTGCTGGCGCGCTGGCTGATTCCACGCCTTGAACAATTGCAGCATGATTTACCTGACTTGCGCTTACAGGTGATTACTAATGCCGGCGATGACAATACTTTGCAACAATCCGACGCAGATGCCAGCTTGGTGTTTTTAGATCAAGCTTGCCCAGAGTCGATGCACGCCTACATATTAGACAATGAGCGTATCGGTCCAGTACTAAGCCCGCTTTATCAGCATGCAGAGACACTGCGTAGCGCCTCTGCAGCACAGCTCTTAGATGAACCCTTACTCTTTACCCACTCACGCCAGCAAGCTTGGCCACAGTGGGCTCAGGCGCAGCAGCTAGAGGCGTCTGCCTTAACCTATGCGCAAGGCTTTGAACATCTCTACTACTTGTTAGAGGCAGCTGTCTCTGGATTGGGCGTAGCCATTGCGCCAGAACATCTTGTGCGCAGTGACATTGCTAACGGACGCTTGATTGCACCTTGGGGTTTTGTTGAAACCTCCGCCAAGTTAATCTTATTAACGCGCAAAAACCAGCATACGCAACGCGCACAACAACTGGCGCAGTGGTTAATCAATAGCCTTTAATCAGCAACTCATAATCAGCAACTCAACACCGCCATTGGATTTGCTCTATACTGCAAGTGCAATCAACATCTCTTTATAGTCTGCTGCAGGAGGCATTATGCAAATCTCAGCAAACCTATTCTCAGCAGGATTATCTGCTATCAAAACAGGCCAAGAACAAATGGCCAACGCTGCACAAGCCATTGCTCAACCCAGTAGTAATGCAGCCAGTACGCCAGCGGCAACCACTGCGCCGGCTCTCGACATTGCTAATATAACTGAGCAACTCATGCAGCTCGAACAAGCCAAACAGATGAGTCAACTAGGCGCGCGGGTGCTTAGCACAGCGGATGAGTCACTTGGCACGCTGATTGATATTCAAGCTTAAACAAAAAAATCAAATAAACTCATCGAGCAGTGCTTGACAACATTAGGATAGATCCGTAACTTTCAAACAGTCGTTTGATTACTCTTCCGCATGCGCATCTAAATTCATTGCGCTGCTAGAAACAGATCTGCATACATTGCAGGTCCACTCAATAATAAAGGCTCCACTGTTAGAGGTTTATAGCTATGGCTGAATATAAAGCCCCCTTGCGTGATATCCGTTTTGTACGTGATGAATTGTTAGGCTACCCAGAACATTATGCAAACCTGCCTGGCTGTGAAGATGCAACGCCAGATATGGTCAGCGCGATCCTTGAAGAAGGTGCAAAGTTCTGTGAGAACGTTATTGCTCCACTGAACCGCGTTGGCGATACCGAAGGCTGCACATGGTCGCCTGAAGGTGTTAAAACCCCGACTGGCTTTAAAGAAGCTTACCAGCAGTACGTTGAAGGCGGCTGGCCAAGTCTTGCTCACGATGTTGAGCACGGCGGTCAGGGTCTACCTGAGTCACTGGGTATTTCTATCAGTGAAATGGTTGGTCAAGCGAACTGGTCATGGGGCATGTACCCAGGTCTGTCGCACGGTGCGATGAACACCTTGCACGCACACGGTACAGAAGAGCAGCAAGCCACCTACCTGAGCAAATTAGTATCAGGCGAGTGGACCGGCACCATGTGCTTAACAGAATCACATTGTGGTACTGACTTAGGCATGTTGCGCACTAAAGCAGAGCCACAAGCTGATGGTAGCTACGCTATCTCTGGTACCAAAATCTTTATTTCTGCTGGTGAACACGACTTAGTCGACAACATTGTTCACATCGTGATTGCCCGTATCGCTGGTGCTCCAGAAGGTACTAAAGGTATCTCACTGTTTATCGTACCTAAGTTCCTACCGAATGCTGAAGGCGGTGTTGGTGAGCGTAATGCTGTCCAGTGCGGTTCGATTGAACACAAAATGGGTATCCACGGTAACGCGACTTGCGTGATCAACTTTGATGGCGCTAAAGGCTTCTTGATTGGCCCAGAAAACAAAGGTCTGAACTGCATGTTCACCTTTATGAACACTGCACGTATCGGTACTGCACTACAAGGTTTAGCACACTCAGAAGTGGCTTTCCAGGGCGGTATTGAATATGCACGTGACCGTTTACAAATGCGTTCACTGACCGGTCCTAAAGCGCCTGAAAAAGCCGCTGACCCAATCATTGTGCACCCAGATGTACGCCGCATGCTGTTAACCATGAAAGCCTTCACCGAAGGTAACCGTGCGATGCTGTACTACGCAGCACAGCAAGTTGACGTGATGCAGCGCAGCAAAGACGAAGAAGAACGCAAAGCTGCCGATGGCATGCTGGCTTTCTTAACGCCAATTGCTAAAGCATTTATGACCGAAGTGGGTTTTGAATCAGCTAACCACGGCGTACAAATTTATGGTGGCCACGGTTACATCGCCGAGTGGGGCATGGAGCAAAACGTTCGCGACAGCCGAATTTCTTGCTTGTACGAAGGTACTACCGGTATTCAAGCATTGGACTTGCTAGGTCGTAAAATTCTTATGACCCAAGGCGAAGCACTAAAAGGCTTCACCAAAATTGTACACAAGTTCTGCAAAACCAACGAAACTAACGACGCCATTCAAGAGTTCGTTAAGCCATTGGCTGAGCTGAACAAAGAGTGGGGCGACATCACTATGAAAGTAGGGATGGCGGCTATGAAAGATCGTGAAGAAGTGGGTGCAGCATCGGTTGATTACCTAATGTACTCAGGCTATGCCTGCTTAGCTTACTTCTGGGCTGATATGGCGCGTGTTGCTGCTGAGAAATTGGCTGCAGGTACTGACGAAGAAGCGTTCTACAGAGCTAAACTGCAAACTGCACGCTTCTACTTTGCACGCATTTTGCCGCGTACCCGTACACACGTCGCAACCATGTTGTCAGGTGCAAGCAACTTGATGGATATGGCTGCAGACGATTTTGCACTGAGCTACTAAGCATTATCTTTTAATGCTGTAAAAAGACCCGCTGCGTGAAATGACCTAGACACTAGACTCAATTCATTCAGCGGGTTTTTTAATCAATCAAATAAAACCAACCAGTCACAAAAAGAGTTTATTGGTTTTAAAAGTTTATAATGTAAACTCAAAAACCTAACCGTTGCTTACCAACACATTGCCTTGCGTTGTGTAACTGCGCCGCTGAACGAGCGTTAATCAAGAGGAATGCCGCATGGCCGACTATAAAGCACCTTTACGTGATATGAGTTTTGTACTCAACGAAGTGTTCGAAGCGGGTAAGCTTTGGGCACAACTACCAGCCTTAGCAGAGACTGTTGATGATGAAACAGCAGCGGCTATCTTAGAAGAAGCTGGCAAAGTTGCTGCAGGTTCAATTGCGCCCACCAACCGCAGTGGCGACGAAGAAGGTTGCAGCTGGAATGATGGCGTCGTAACCACACCAGCAGGTTTTATCGAAGCCTATAACACCTATGCCGAAGGCGGTTGGGTTGGTGTCGGTGGTGATCCACAGTTTGGCGGCATGGGCATGCCAAAAATGATCACCGCGCAAATCGAAGAAATGATCAACTCGGCTAACCTGTCATTTGGTTTATACCCAATGCTGACCGCCGGTGCATGCTTATCAATTCATGCACATGCGAGCGAAGAACTGAAAGAAAAATACCTACCGAATATGTACGGCGGCACTTGGGCAGGCTCGATGTGCTTAACCGAACCGCATGCAGGTACTGACTTGGGCATGATCCGCACCAAAGCAGAACCACAAGCCGATGGCAGCTACAAAGTAACCGGTACGAAAATCTTTATTACCGGTGGCGAACATGATTTAACCGAAAACATCATCCACCTGGTACTGGCAAAACTGCCTGATGCGCCAGCCGGTGCCAAAGGTATTTCACTGTTTTTAGTACCTAAACTGATGGTTAATGATGATGGTTCACTCGGTGAGCGCAACAGCCTGTCATGCGGCTCAATTGAGCACAAAATGGGTATCAAAGGTTCCGCCACTTGCGTAATGAATTTTGATAACGCCACCGGTTACATCATTGATGCCCCAAACAAAGGTTTGGCCGCCATGTTCACTATGATGAACTACGAGCGTCTGGGCGTAGGTATCCAAGGTTTATCATTGGGTGAGCGTTCTTACCAGAGCGCCATTGAATACGCGAAAGACCGTATTCAAAGCCGTGCACCAACCGGACCAGTCGCACAAGACAAGCAAGCTGATCCAATCATTGTGCACCCAGACGTACGCCGCATGCTGTTAACCATGAAAGCCTTGAATGAAGGCGGTCGGGCGTTCTCTAGCTACGTAGCTATGCAGTTGGATATTGCTAAGTACAGCGAAGAAGCAGAAGCCAGTAAGCGCGCTGAAGAACTGGTGGCATTGCTTACACCGATTGCCAAAGCCTTCTTAACCGATGTCGGTTTAGAGTCGACCATTCACGGTCAACAAATCTTTGGTGGTCACGGTTTTATTCGTGAGTGGGGCCAAGAGCAGCTGATCCGCGATTGCCGTATCACGCAGATTTACGAAGGTACTAACGGTATCCAGTCGCTGGATTTAGCCGGTCGTAAAATTGTTGGTAATGGCGGCGCGTTCTACCAGCACTTCTCTAATGAAGTGAAAGCCTTTATCTCATCGGCGGATAGCAAGCTGGCTGAATTCACCACGCCACTTAAAGCTGCGATTGAAAACCTTGATGATTTAACCGCTTGGTTATTGGCTGAAGCGAAAAACAATCCAAATGAGATTGGCGCAGCATCGGTTGAATACCTGCAAGTCTTTGGTTACACCGCTTACGCTTACATGTGGGCATTAATGGCGCGTGCCGCACAAGGCAAAGAGCAAGAAGATGATTTCTATGCCAGCAAAATGGGCACCGCACGCTTCTTCTTTGCGCGTTTATTACCACGCACTCAGTCGCTGAGCAGCTCGGTTAAAGCCGGTAGCGAATCCTTGTACCTGCTGGATGCAGCACAGTTCTAACGCGTCATACTCTTAGACTGTCGCCAAACTGCGCAATGTAAGCATTTACTTACATTGCGCAGGGTCTTTCACCTGCTGTGTGATTGCCATCACTCAACTAGAATGGCCGCCAAGGATTTACGATGGATTGCATTTAACTATAATGGATAGATGGTTAAGGCCAAGCTGGCCAATTACAAGGATGTCAGGAGACAGTCTGCAAACCCCGCTCACGCGGGGTTTTTAATTTCTACCCCACTCAAATCAGTACAGCACACCAGTACCGCGCAGGCCGCAATAGCCATTCGGGTTCTGCACTAAATACTGCTGATGCATATCTTCTGCGTAATAAAACACCGGCGCCAAACTGATCTCGGTCGTAATCTGTCCACGTCCTGCTGCATCTAAACGGGCTTGGTAGTGGCGACAACTTTCTTCTGCCTGTTCAAGCTGCTGCTGATCCATGCAATAAATGGCTGATCGATACTGACTGCCCACATCATTACCTTGGCGCATGCCCTGAGTTGGATCATGCGCTTGCCAAAACACCTCTAACAGCTCAGCAAAACTCACTTGTGCAGGATCAAACACCACCAACACCGCCTCGGTATGCCCCGTCAAGCCACTGCACACATCTTGGTAATTTGGATTTTTGCTCTGCCCACCTGCATAGCCAACGGCAGTAACCCAGACTCCAACTTGCTGCCAGAAACGCCGCTCAGCGCCCCAAAAACAGCCCATCGCCAATAACGCATACTGATAGTTATCGGGGAAGGGTGGGTAAATATTGTGCTGTGACAATCGATGCAAAGCTTCTGCTGAAGTAACAGACAAGCCACCTGCAGCGACAAATTGTTGGTTATCTATGGTTGAATGATGCATTTCGAATTCCTCGTGCATATGCTTAAAAATACGCTATGCGCTAAACTAACAGCTTATGCAACACCCGTGTGCAGTTGATGCTAATCAAGCCAAGCGCACGGTCTATTTGTTGTACCGTGCCTTTTGTGCGCAAATTTGCGACAATAGCCTATTAATTTTTAATGGACGCTAATATGACTGCTCTGAAAAATGATCGTTTTCTCCGCGCCCTGCTCAAACAGCCGGTTGATGTCACGCCAGTGTGGATGATGCGTCAAGCGGGTCGTTACTTGCCTGAGTATAGAGCCAGCCGCGCCCGTGCCGGCGGTTTTATGGACTTATGCATGAACGCCGAGATCGCTTGCGAAGTTACTTTGCAGCCACTGGATCGCTATCCATTAGATGCTGCGATTCTTTTTTCAGATATCTTAACCATCCCAGATGCCATGGGCTTAGGGTTATATTTTGAAACAGGTGAGGGCCCTCGTTTTAGAAAAGTTGTCGATACAGCCGAAGCGATTGAAGCCTTACCTATTCCTGATCCAGAAAAGGATCTGGGTTATGTAATGAATGCGGTTCGTACCATTCGTAAAGAGCTGAATGGTCGCGTACCTTTGATTGGTTTCGCAGGCAGCCCTTGGACGCTGGCCACTTATATGGTCGAAGGCGGCTCATCAAAAGACTTCCGCAAAAGTAAAGCGTTGCTCTACGATGATCCAAAAGCGATGCACATGCTGCTGGATAAGCTAGCACAGTCGGTCACCAGCTACCTCAACGCGCAAATTCTTGCTGGCGCACAAGCCGTACAGATATTTGATAGCTGGGGCGGTAGCCTATCGTCAGCGGCTTACCAAGAGTTCTCACTGGCGTATATGCAGAAAATCGTCAACGGTCTAATCCGCGAGCATGAAGGCCGCCGTGTCCCAGTGATTCTATTCACTAAAGGTGGTGGTCTGTGGCTTGAGTCAATGGCTGCTACTGGCGTTGAAGCTCTAGGCTTAGACTGGACCTGTGATCTCGGTGTGGCACGTCAGCGTGTCGGTGACAAAGTTGCTCTACAGGGCAACATGGACCCTACAGTTCTGTATGCCAACCCAGCTGCGATTGAAAAAGAAGTCGGCCGTATCCTAGAAAGTTACGGGAATGGCCCAGGTCATATCTTTAACCTTGGCCACGGCATCACTCCAGAAGTGAAACCAGAGAATGCTGGCGCATTTATCAATGCGGTGCATGATTTGTCTGCCAAGTATCACCAAGATTAATCCTTCTAACCTATAAATAATTAAGGCCGCTTTTGCGGCCTTAATTATTTTAGAAAACTTATCCACAGTTCGTTTTTATCGCTCAATCGAGCCCTGCATACCCTGTTCAAATATCCAACTATTGTGCAAAAAGTTTAATAGGTTTGCCTCTATGGCAAATACTGTTATTACTGTCTAAGTTATCATTGCTTGAAATAATGCAAAGCATTACCAAGCTCAATAACCTAATACGCATAGGCAGCCATCTGCGACAGGAAATTTTATGCAATCCTCACAGTCTTTGACCCTAGACACAGCAACGGGTTGGCTTAACGGCGCAAAGCATTTACCCTCTGAAAATCATAATGCTAGACCAAACGCTGAAATCTCTTTACTGGTCATGCATAACATCAGTTTGCCACCAGGTCAGTTTGGCACTGGCATGGTGGAAGCGTTATTTACCAATCAACTGCCTATTGATGCTCATCCTTACTTCACTGACTTAGAAGGTTTAAAAGTATCCGCACACTTTTTTATCAGTCGAGAAGGCGCTATCACTCAGTTTGTTAGCTGTAAGGATAGGGCATGGCATGCGGGCATCTCTGAATTTATGCACAGAAAAAACTGCAATGATTTCTCACTGGGCATTGAACTTGAGGGGGTCGATGATCAAGCCTATAGCGATGCGCAATATCAAAGTCTCAACCAATTGGTAAATGAATTAACCAAGCATTACCCACTGATCACCCCTGATCGAATTTGTGGGCACAGTGATATCGCCCCAGAACGTAAAACAGACCCAGGTCCTGCATTTATTTGGCAACGCTTACAGGCCAAACATCTAGGAGAAAGATCATGAGCTTTCTAGTCTTAATGCTAGCCATTTTGATTGAAAAAATGTCGCATTGGCGCGCCACACTACAAAAAGACCGCTGGTGGTATGCACAACTGCAGCGCAGCGCAAAACTCTTACCCAAGCACAGCAGCTTGGCGTTAATACTGGCGCTAAGTTTACCTATTCTTGGTTTAGCGCTGACCCTAGTGGTTTTAAAACCCTTGCTATACGGCCTGCTATTAATTCCAGTGCATTTAGCAGTGGTTCTTTACAGCTTAACCCGTGGTGATGTGCGCGGGTCACTGGGACCTTTTCGTGATGCTTGGCGCCGACAAGATACTCAAGCGGCTAGCCTTGCTGCGCAGCGTGATCTACTGATTCAATCGGAAGACCCCGCTGGCCTCATCCAGGCCGTACAAGGACATTTACTTTGGCAAGGTTTCCAAGGTTTTTTTGCAGTCATATTTTATTACCTGATCGGCGGCCCCTTAGCAGCACTGAGCTACCGCCTTTTGGTGCTCACAGCAGAACAAGCACAACAGCCAGCGCTCGCTGGGATCGCAACCCGCACCTTGCATGTTCTAGATTGGCTGCCCGCGCGTCTTCTGAGCGCCAGCTTTGCCTTAATCGGTAACTTCATCTTAGTTAATCGTGCCCTGATGCATCACCTACTGTGCTTAACAGAGCCTGCTGACAACCTCTTAAGCCAAACGGGGCGTGCTGCTATTGAAGTAGAAAATGACCTAACTGGGGAAAAAGGTACCGCCAGTTTGGAGCAAATATGGCTTCTTTTAGTGCGCTCAGCAGTGCTTTGGTATGCCTGTGTGGCTTTTTGGTCGTTGTTTTTTTAAGTTAAAACAACAAATTTAGCGATCTAAACCCTGTGGAGAAGCACACTTAAACCCTAGCCCAAACACTGTTGATAACCTTGGTAAGAAACCGCCTGTGGATAAGTCACCTGTTTATCCACAGGCTATTGACCTCTATGACACAGCTTGAACACCTGATCGGCACAGCTATAAAAAACTTGTAAACTATTGTTTTTAAAAGAATTAATCAGCTTATCAACAAAAAAAGGCTGCTTAGTAATAGCAGTAAGAATAAGCTTTATATACATATATACATTTATTCTTGTTTAGCTAAAAAGATGCATTTGAGAAAGCAACACCAGAAAGAAAGCAAGAATGTGTAAACAAATGCCAGAGATAATTGACCTAAGGCTCAGCTTTCAATAGAATTGCGGGTCTATTTAACGGGGACCACTTCGGGCCCCCTTTTGCCCAAAGAAGTCACCAGGTAGCGAATCATGAAACGTACATTCCAACCAAGCACACTAAAACGCGCTCGTAACCACGGTTTCCGCGCACGTATGGCAACAGTCGGCGGTCGCGCAGTTATTCAGCGTCGTCGTGCAAAAGGCCGTAAGCGTCTGAGCGCATAATCCAGTCGAGCACAGCATGAATCTGGCCTTTGGCCGCGAGAAGCGCCTGCTGACACCTCAGCAGTTCAAAGCTGTCTTTGATTCATCATCGAATAAAGTACCAGGCAAAAATGTCTTGTTACTTGCTCGTGAAAACCAACTCGAACATCCACGTCTCGGGTTGGTTATTGGTAAAAAAAGCGTAAAACTTGCAGTTGAGCGCAATAGAATAAAACGCCAAATACGAGAGTCTTTTCGTCATAATCAAGATATTTTGAATGGCGTAGATATCGTTATTGTCGCCCGCAGGGGTATTGCTGATTTGTCTAATATTGAGCTACGACAGCAGTTCGATAAAATGTTGAAACGCTTGGCACGCCAACGTCAATCTGCATTACAAACAGCTATTGCTGATTCAGCAGGCACTACCAATGCGTAAATTGGTGATCTTGCCAATTAAGTTTTATCGCTATGCAATCAGTCCAATGATGGCTAGCCATTGTCGCTTTTATCCCAGTTGTTCGTGTTACGCCATTGAAGCCATTGAGCTACATGGTGCGATGCGTGGTGGCTGGTTAGCTATGCGACGATTGGGACGTTGTCACCCTTGGAATGAGGGTGGTTTTGATCCCGTTCCTCCTTCCCCTTATTCATCTTCTACGGCCGAGTAACTATGGATATCCAACGTACGATCCTACTCGTTGCCTTAGCTGTTGTGTCTTACATGATGGTTCTTCAATGGAACCAAGACTACGGCCAGGCACCAGTAACTGCTGCAGCGACATATTCGAGTTCTGCTAATCAGCAAGCATCAAGTAATCAAATCAATGACTCACCCAGCAATCCAATGCCGGCTGCCAGTCAAGATGACTTACCGATTGCCGTTAATGAACTTACGCAAGACCCTACACTTGCTAATAACGCTGTTAGCAATAATTTAATCATCGTACAAACTGATGTATTGCAGTTGGCCATTGACCCTAATGGCGGTGATATTGTTGAGTTAAAGCTCAGCCAATACCCACGCAATGCTTCTAATCCTGATATTCCATTGCAATTGTTTGAAAACAGCAATGAGCGTGTCTACGTTGCACAAAGTGGTTTAGTCGGTACCAATGGTCCTGATGCACGTCCCAGCGGCCGTCCTTTGTACAGTGCTAACCAACAAAACTTCACTTTGCAAGATGGCCAAGATCAACTTAACGTTGACCTGTCTTTCCAAGAGAACGGTGTCAGTTACACCAAGCGTTTTACTTTTCACCGTGGTTTGAGCAGCGAATGCTCAGAGCGTGAAATCAGCCAGCGCAAGCTTGAATGTATTAATCAGCAAGCCTACCAAATTGATTTAACTTACCTTGTGGATAACCAGAGCGACCGTGAGTGGAAAGGTAATTTATTTGCCCAACTCAAGCGTGATGGCCAAGGCGATCCTTCATCAACGACCGCAACCGGCACTGCCACCTACTTAGGTGCGGCCTTGTGGACACCTGATGAGCCCTACAAAAAATTATCCATGAGCAATATGGATGATAAAAAGTTTAATCAAGCCATTGAAGGTGGCTGGGTTGCTTGGTTACAGCACTACTTTGTGACTGCATGGGTCGCAAACCCAGAACAAACCAATCAAGTAACAACCCGTAAAGACAGCAAAGGCAACTACATCATTGGTTACACCAGCCCAGCGATGAATATCGCGCCGGGTGAGCATGCTCAAGCCAATGCGACGTTGTATGCTGGTCCTAAAATTCAAAGCCATCTCAAGGCTCTTTCTCCGGGTCTTGAGCTAACAGTTGACTACGGTTTTCTTTGGTTTATCGCCCAGCCTATTTTCTGGTTATTGGGTGTTATCCACAGCATTTTAGGCAACTGGGGTTGGTCAATTATTGTTCTGACCATTTTAATTAAGTTGGCATTCTTCCCACTATCAGCCGCCAGCTACAAATCAATGGCGCGCATGCGTGCTGTTGCTCCGAGAATGGCCGCACTGAAAGAAGAACATGCGGGTGATCGTCAAAAACTGTCACAAGGCATGATGGAACTGTACAAAAAAGAGAAGATCAACCCGCTCGGTGGTTGCTTACCAATCTTAGTGCAGATGCCAGTCTTCCTTTCCTTGTACTGGGTATTGCTAGAAAGCGTAGAAATGCGTCAAGCACCTTGGATGTTCTGGTTAACAGACTTATCCAGTAAAGACCCATACTTTATTCTGCCAATCATCATGGGCTTGAGTATGTTTGTACAACAACAACTCAACCCAACACCGCCGGACCCAATGCAAGCTAAGGTTATGAAGCTATTGCCGATTATCTTTACCTTCTTCTTCCTATGGTTCCCGGCTGGACTGGTACTGTACTGGGTGGTCAACAACCTCCTGTCCATTGGTCAACAATGGTACATTACTCGTAAGATTGAAAAATCAATGGCGGCCGCTAACGCAGGTTAGTCGAACCAACCGAGTTCACAACGCCCCTTTTTAGGGGCGTTGTGCTTTCTGATTACTGTTGAGGAAATCGTTATGCCTATGTCGCGTGACACTATTGCCGCTATTGCAACAGCACAAGGCCGCGGCGGGGTAGGGATTGTTCGAGTCTCGGGTCAATTGGCCAAGCAGATTGCCGAACAAATGACTGGCCGTGAATTAAAACCACGCTATGCCCATTACGGTCCTTTTTATGCAGAGCAGCAACAGGCTTTGGACGAAGGTTTGGCCCTATACTTCGCCGGCCCTAATTCCTTTACCGGTGAAGATGTTCTTGAGTTGCAAGGTCACGGCGGGCCGGTAGTTTTGGACATGTTATTACAACGCTGCGTCGAACTCGGTGCTCGCTTAGCGCGTCCAGGTGAATTTAGTGAGCGGGCTTTTCTCAACGATAAACTCGATTTAGCCCAAGCTGAAGCCATTGCTGACTTAATTGAAGCCAGTTCAACTCAAGCCGCACGCAATGCTTTACGCTCCTTGCAAGGAGTGTTTTCCAAGCGCGTCAATGCACTGACTGAGCAGTTGATTGCTTTACGTATTTATGTGGAAGCAGCGATTGATTTCCCAGAAGAAGAAATCGACTTTTTAGCTGATGGCCATATTTTACAGCTACTGATTGCTGTGCAAAAAGAGCTTAAAGAAGTCGTACGTGAAGCAGGCCAAGGTGCGCTATTGCGTGATGGCATGAGCGTGGTGATTGCTGGCCGACCCAATGCCGGAAAATCTAGTTTGCTCAATAGTCTGGCTGGTTATGAAGCGGCGATTGTGACTGATATTGAAGGCACTACACGGGATATTTTACGCGAGCATATCCATATTGATGGTATGCCCTTGCATGTCACTGACACTGCAGGTTTACGCAATACTGCCGATCAAGTTGAAAAAATCGGGGTGGAGCGTGCGTTAAAAGCGATCAATGAGGCTGATCGAATTTTGCTCGTGGTGGATGCCAATTCAGCTGAAGCCAATGATCCCTTTGCTTTGTGGCCAGAGTTTTTAGACAGCACACCCAATCCTGAGAAGGTCACGTTAATTCGCAATAAGGTCGACCTATCTGGCGAGCCTGTCGAGATGCACAGCAACACAGATGGCCATGTCACGATTAACCTCTGTGCACGCAGTGGTGAGGGCTTGGAGTTGCTACGTGAGCATCTAAAAAACTGCATGGGTTACAGCCAAACCGCAGAAAGCAGCTTCAGTGCTCGACGTCGACATTTAGATGCGCTTAGACAAGCAGAAAACTATCTGGAAAACGGCTATCAGCAATTGACTCAAGCCAGCGCCGGTGAATTATTAGCGGAAGATTTACGTATGGCGCAACAAGCGTTGGGCGAAATCACCGGTGAATTTAGCGCCGATGATTTGCTAGGACGAATTTTTTCAAGTTTTTGTATTGGTAAATAAATCATAATAAATACAGCTTATTTTTAGCGATTATCCCCGTAATACAGCAAGCTTCAGTCCTTGAGGCTTGCTTCGTTTAGCAGTTTTCTTCCCCTTTCTATAGTGATTACAAGCCCATAAGTGCTCACTATCAGCGTTTTATATTCTTGCCTCAGCACATATCTGTATGACCATCCCCGTCCTCGTATCCAATCTTTCAAGCCGTATCGAAGTCTTTTGTACGATAAAAACCATGATAACAGTACTTTTTAAATTTATTTTCAGCCTTAAGCCCTGTGGAGAACTGGCGTTAAGCTCGGTTGATAAGAGCAGCTAAAAGCTGTGTACAAACGCCCCTGTGGATAAGTCACTGCTTTGTCCACAAGCTTAACGGGCTTATCCAGCATTCTTATAGGTGCTTACCAACAGCCTTATTTGTTTTGTAAGGTATTGAATATAAAGGATTTAATTGAGTTATCAACAAAAAACAGGCTCAGTAGTAATAGCATTAAAAATAAGCTTTATATCTTTCTTCTTTATTTATATCTGTTTAGCTTACCGTTTAGCGAAGAGCACAAGCCAAGCGATGAAACCTTCTGCAAAGCTGCGCAAAAATCTATACTATTGCGGTCTTAGAACTCGCTATCGGCAAAACCAATAGCCTTATTGAAACTGCAGAATCGTGATTAATAACGACTGCAGCGCTGAGTTCATCCGTTTTTAGCTAAAATCCTGAGGTGTATGGTGGATTATCCTTCCCGTTTTGATGTGATCGTCATTGGTGGCGGCCACGCCGGTACTGAAGCTGCGTTAGCTTCAGCACGGATGGGCGTAAAAACCTTGTTACTGACCCACAACATCGAAACCCTCGGGCAGATGAGCTGTAATCCAGCCATTGGTGGCATCGGTAAAAGCCATTTGGTCAGAGAAATTGATGCCCTCGGTGGCGCAATGGCTACCGCAGCAGACCTCAGTGGTATCCAATTTAGAATACTGAACAGCCGTAAAGGACCTGCCGTACGTGCCACTCGTGCACAAGCCGACCGTGTTCTTTACAAAGCAGCGATTCGTGAAGTGCTAGAGCACCAACCCAATCTGTGGATTTTCCAACAAGCAGTTGAAGATTTAATTGTTGAAAACGACCATGTACGCGGTGCTGTCACGCAAATGGGCTTACGTTTTCATGCAGATAACGTGGTATTAACCACAGGAACCTTTCTCGGTGGCTTGATCCATATCGGCATGCAGAATTATTCAGGTGGCCGTGCCGGTGATCCACCAGCCAATGCCTTAGCCCAACGTATGCGCGAGTTACCTTTACGCATTGATCGCTTAAAAACCGGTACGCCACCGCGCATTGATGCACGTTCAGTGGATTTTTCGGTAATGACCGAACAACCTGGTGATACACCATTGCCCGTGATGTCATTTTTAGGCCGTCGCGAGCAGCATCCTGAGCAGGTGAGTTGCTGGATTACCCATACCAACAGCAAAACCCATGACATCATCGCTAAAAACCTTGATCGCTCACCGATGTATGCCGGTGTAATTGAGGGCATTGGCCCACGTTACTGCCCATCCATCGAGGATAAGATTCATCGTTTTGCAGATAAAGACAGCCACCAAATCTTTTTAGAACCAGAAGGTTTAAAAACCCCTGAGTTGTATCCAAATGGTATTTCCACCTCTTTGCCATTTGATGTGCAACTGGATCTGGTTCATTCGATTCGTGGGATGGAAAATGCGCATATCATTCGCCCAGGCTATGCCATTGAGTACGATTATTTTGATCCACGCGATTTAAAATACAGTTTAGAAACCAAAGTGATTCAGGGTTTATTCTTTGCTGGACAAATCAACGGTACCACCGGTTACGAAGAAGCCGGTGTACAAGGTTTGTTAGCTGGTAGTAACGCAGCATTGCGTTCTCAAGGTAAAGACAGCTGGCACCCACGCCGCGACGAAGCCTACTTAGGCGTGTTGATTGATGATTTAATCACCCTCGGTGCACAAGAACCCTATCGCATGTTCACTTCACGCGCCGAATACCGTTTGATTTTGCGCGAAGACAACGCTGATATGCGTTTAACCGAAAAAGGTCGAGAAATTGGTTTAGTCGATGATCACCGCTGGTCGGTGTTTGAAGCCAAACGCGAAGCCATTGCGCAAGAAGAACAACGCCTAAAAGACACTTGGGTGCGCCCTGGTACGCCATTGGGCGAAGCGGTGATGGCGAAATTTAATACGCCACTGACCCATGAATACAATTTATTGAATTTGCTCGCCCGCCCAGAAGTCAACTATTTGGATTTGGTTGCGGTGACAGGCGGCGGCATCGAAGATGAACTCGTTGCTGAACAGTTGGAAATCAAAACCAAGTATGCCGGTTACCTAGATCGCCAGTTAGACGACATCGCGAAAATGCGTGCCAGCGAAGCGGTGAAGTTACCAATTGATATGGACTACGCAGTGATTTCTGGTTTATCCAAAGAAATTCAGCAAAAGCTTATTGCAGGTCGTCCAGAAACTTTAGGCCAAGCATCAAGGATTCCTGGGGTTACTCAAGCCGCCGTTTCTTTGTTGATGGTGCATTTGAAAAAGCGCAAAGCCAGCAATAACTTGGAGCAAGCAGATTCATGAGCGTCAGTCCACAGCATGCACAAGAGTTAATTGAGGGTGCGCAGCAGCTTGGTGTGATTTTAACTGAGCAGCAACAACAGCAATTGCTGCAGTATTTAGGTTTATTGATTAAGTGGAATAAAGCTTACAACTTAACCGCTGTACGTAATCCTGACGAAATGGTCTCGCGGCATTTGCTCGACAGTCTTAGTGTTGTTCAGTACGTCGAACAATATGGCAATGATTGGCTGGATGTTGGCAGTGGCGGCGGTATGCCCGGTGTGCCGCTAGCTATTATTTTTCCCGAGCGCAAATTCACTCTGCTGGATTCAAACGGTAAAAAAACGCGCTTTTTAACTCAGGTTAAATTGGAGTTAAAGTTGGATAACCTTGAAGTTATCCACAATCGCGTTGAAGCCTTTACCCCTGCACGTGCATTCTCTGGCATTATCTCGCGAGCATTCAGTTCGTTGGCAGATTTTACCAATTGGACACGTCATCTGGGTGATACAAACAGCCATTGGTTGGCGATGAAAGGCGTGCATCCTGATGATGAGTTGCAGGCATTGCCAGAGGATTTTCGACTCGACAGTTGTCAGATTCTTAAAGTGCCAGGTTGCCAAGGGCAGCGGCATTTATTGATCTTGCAGCGTCAGCAATAACTTAGGAGATAATATGGGCAAGGTCTTGGCAATTGCCAACCAGAAAGGCGGTGTCGGTAAAACCACAACCTGTATTAACTTGGCGGCCTCCTTAGTTGCCACGCGCCGTCATGTGCTGTTGATTGACCTTGATCCACAAGGCAATGCCACCATGGGCAGTGGTATTGATAAACACAGTTTGCAGCACTCAGTGTTAGATGTTTTAACCGGCGACGCTGACTTAATTGATGTGATGCAGTTTTCTGAGCACGGTGGTTATCAGTTATTACCCTCCAACCGTGATTTAACCGCTGCTGAAGTGGTGTTGCTAGATTTACCTAACAAAGAACGACGTTTATTGGATGCTTTGCAGCCAGTGCGCGGCAATTATGATTATATTTTGATCGATTGCCCGCCATCTTTAAGCATGCTGACGATCAACGCTTTGGTTGCCGCTGATGGCGTGATTATCCCAATGCAATGCGAGTACTTTGCCCTAGAAGGATTAACCGACTTGATTGGCAGTATCAAAAGGATTGCTGCAGAGCTTAATCCCGCGCTGCAAATAGAAGGTATTTTACGAACCATGTATGATCCGCGTTTGAGTTTGACCAATGATGTCTCACAGCAGCTCAAAGAGCACTTTGGCGATACGCTGTATGACACGGTCATCCCACGTAACGTGCGTTTAGCTGAAGCGCCCAGTCATGGCTTGCCAGTTTTGGCTTACGATAAACAATCGCGTGGGGCATTAGCTTATTTAGCGCTCGCCGGCGAGTTATCACGTCGCCAGCGCGCCAATCAGCGTGCTTCAACACGCACATAAGGAATTATTATGGCGGTTAAAAAACGCGGTCTCGGACGAGGACTTGATGAGTTACTCAGCAGTGCTACGGCCAATACCTTGCAAGAACAAGCAGCGCAAGCCGATGCCAGTGAGTTGCAACATCTTAGTTTAGACTCTGTGCAACGTGGTAAGTATCAACCACGTGGCGATATGGATCAGGCCAGTCTTGAAGAGTTGGCGCAATCGATCAAAGCACAAGGCGTCATGCAGCCTATCGTGGTGCGCTTAGTTGCTAAAAATACCTATGAAATTATTGCCGGTGAACGCCGCTGGCGCGCATCAAAACTGGCAGGTTTAAAAACCATCCCAGCATTGGTGCGTGATGTCAGCGATGAAGCTGCGATAGCGATGGCGTTGATCGAGAACATCCAGCGCGAAGACTTAAATCCGATTGAAGAGGCTGTTGCTTTACAACGCTTGCAAAAAGAATTTGAGCTGACTCAGCAAGAAGTTGCCAATGCTGTGGGTAAGTCTCGAGCCAGCGTGGCGAACTTATTGCGCTTAACCGGTTTACCCGATGAAGTGAAGACCTTGCTAGCCCATGGTGATCTGGAAATGGGACATGCCCGTGCAATATTAGGCTTGCCCGCCGAGCATCAAGTTGAGGCTGCGCGACACGTTGTCGCAAAAGCTTTAACAGTGAGACAAACCGAAGCTTTGGTTCGTAATATGCAGGAAGATAAGCCAGCAAAAGAAAAAGCTGCGCCTGATCCTGATGTTAAACGCTTAGAGTTAAAATTAGCCGAACGTTTAGGTACACAAGTACAAATTAAACAGGGTCAAAAAGGTAAAGGCCAACTGGTTATCAGTTATGGCACTCTAGAAGAATTACAGGGTGTTTTAGCGCATATTCGCTAAAAAATCATAGCTGTTGGTCGTAAAATATGCGATGACAGTTGAATGGGCAGCGTTAGCAACCTATACTCTGCGCGCAATTTTGTTGCTATTCGTTTTAAAATCGAAAAAATAGCGAAGGAATCAGGCATAACATTGGCGTATCGAAATAAAGTTGCATTTCATCGACAGCCCATGTTTAGCGTAATCATACTGCAGGGTGTGGTTACTGTTTTGATCGGATTGCTATTTTGCTTGTTGCAAGGATGGCAAGCAGGGTACTCAGCCTGGTTTGGCGGGTTAACTGCATTGATACCGAACGTGTATTTTACCTACAAAGCATTTCAATACTTTGGTGCGCGTTCCATTGGTGTCATTGTCCAGTCATTTTGGGCTGGTGAAATGGGTAAGTTAATTCTTACAGCAGTGCTTTTTGCAGTGCTGTTCTTGGGGGTGAAGCCATTGAACGTGCTGGCCGTGTTCGTTGGTTATATTTTGGTGCAGATGACCTCTGCAACATCACTTCTTTTGACGAAAAGCTTTCTAAAGCGTTGAGCGGTTGAGGCATTTATGGCACAAGACTCTGTTGGATATATTCAGCACCACTTACAAAACCTTACCTATGGTAAGTTAGATGGCACTTGGCAGTTTGCAGAAACTGCGCAGCAAGCTAGTGATATGGGCTTTATGGCGATCCACGTGGATACCATGGCGATGTCATTGCTGATGGGTTTTATATTCCTGTTTTTATTCCGTCGTGTGGCTGTTAAAGCCAATGAAGGGGTGCCGACAGGGCTGCAAAACTTCGTTGAAGTGATTGTTGAGTTTGTACAAAATATGGTTCGCGATACCTTTTACGGTCGTAGCGCACTGATTGCTCCATTAGCACTGACCGTTTTTATGTGGATCTTGCTAATGAACAGCTTAAAATGGATTCCAATTGATGTGATTCCAACTTTAGCTGCAGCAGTAGGCATTGAATACTTTAAGTATGTACCTACCGCTGATCCAAACGCCACGTTCGGCATTTCTATTGGTGTATTCTTCTTAATTGTGTTCTATAGCATTAAGATTAAAGGCGCCGGTGGTTATGTTAAGGAACTATCGTTTACCCCTTTTAAACACTGGTCGCTGATTCCGTTTAACTTGTTCCTTGAGTTATTGGGTCTGTTTACCAAGCCATTAAGCCTTGCGTTGCGTCTGTTTGGTAACATGTACGCTGGTGAAGTGGTGTTTATCCTAATTGCGCTACTGCCGTTTTACGTACAGTGGGCGCTTTATGGGCCATGGGCAATCTTCCATATTCTGGTGATTCCTTTACAGGCCTTTATCTTTATGGTGCTGACCATCGTTTATCTGAGTTCAGCCCACGAAGAAAGCCATTGACGCGAAAGCGGGCGTTGATCCAAAAAACTTTAACTGTAAACTTGAAAACTTAAAACTCTAGGAGTAACTATGGAAATCGTAATTATCGCTGCCGCCATCATCCTCGGTATGGGCGCATTAGCAACTGGTCTGGGCTTTGCTATCTTAGGTGGCAAACTGCTTGAATCAACAGCGCGTCAGCCTGAATTGGCACCACAATTACAAACTAAAACTTTCATCATGGCTGGTCTGCTTGACGCCGTTCCAATGATTGGTGTTGGTATGGCTATGTACCTGATTTTCGTTGTAGCTCCAGGTATGGCAGGCTGATCTAGCGATTTCATCGCGTAGTAAATTTTTACTGCGCGAAGTTATCTTTAAGATAAACAACGAAATAGCATGAGGTAGATCAGTGAATATTAATTTGACGCTTATTGGTCAATTGATTGCCTTCGCTATTTTTGTCTGGTTTTGCATGAAGTTTGTATGGCCTCCGATTACCGGTGCCATGGATGCTCGCCAGAAGAAAATTGCTGAAGGTTTAGATGCAGCTGGACGTGCTGAGCGCGATCTAAGACTTGCTCAAGAAAAAGCGACAGAAATGTTGCGTGACACGAAGAAAACAGCTTTAGAAATTCTTGATAAAGCGAATAAAACTGCAAGTGAAATCGTTGAAGAAGCTAAGCATACTGCGCGCACCGAAGGTGAACGTTTGATTGCTAATGCGAAAACAGAGATTGACCTTGAAGTGAATCGCGTAAAAGAAGATCTTCGTGCACAAGTTTCAGTATTAGCGGTTGCGGGTGCGGAACAAATCCTCGGTTCATCTGTGGATGCAAGCGCTCATAATCAACTGGTCGAACAATTGGCCGCACAACTTTAAGCGAGGCAAGCGATGCTGAATATCAATACGCTTGCTCGACCTTACGCAAAAGCAGCTTATGAGTTTGCTTCGGCTGCAGGTCAAGTTGACGCTTGGTCTGCGATGTTGGCATTAACTGCTGCTGCGGTAACTGAGCCAGCCATTATTAGTGAATTAGCTAACCCTAAGCTCACTCGTGAAGGCAAGGTCGCGTTTCTAAAGCAAATGTGCGAAGACAATATCGACGAAACATTCGGCAACTTTCTTCGTGTTCTTGGCGAGAATGGCCGTTTGACTTTACTGCCTACGGTACAAGAGATTTTTGAAGCTGTTAAAGCTGAAGCAAATCGCACCGTAGAAGTTGAAGTACAGTCTGCTTTTGAACTGAGCGCAGAACAACTCCAAACACTGGCTGCCGCCTTATCCAAGCGGCTTGATCGTACCGTTGAACCCAAAGCGACTGTAAATCCCGCTTTAATTGGCGGTTTGCACATTCGTGCTGGTGACTTAGTTATTGACGGTTCGATCCGCGGCAGACTGAATAAGTTAGCCGAAGCGTTGAAATCCTGATTTGAGGGGCATGGCATGCAGCAACTGAATCCTTCCGAGATTAGCGAGATCATCAAGCAGCGTATTGCTAAGCTTGATGTATCTGCGCAAGCCCGTAATGAAGGCACAATCGTCAGCTTGTCTGACGGTATCGTACGTATCCACGGCTTAGCCGATGTAATGTACGGTGAAATGATTGAATTCCCAGGTGGTATTTTTGGTATGGCACTCAACTTGGAGCGTGACTCCGTTGGTGCTGTAATCTTGGGTAGCTTCTTCGGTTTGACCGAAGGTATGAGCGCCAAATGTACAGGACGTATCCTTGAAGTTCCGGTTGGTCCAGAACTGTTAGGCCGCGTTGTTGATGCATTGGGTAATCCAATTGATGGCAAAGGTCCAGTCGAAACCAAATTAACTGATGCAGTTGAGAAAGTTGCACCAGGCGTAATTTGGCGTAAGTCGGTAGATCAACCTGTACAAACAGGTTACAAATCTGTCGATGCGATGATTCCTGTAGGCCGTGGTCAGCGTGAGTTGATCATTGGTGACCGTCAGATTGGTAAAACTGCTCTGGCTATCGATGCCATCATTAACCAAAAAGACAGCGGCATTAAGTGCGTCTACGTGGCCATTGGCCAGAAGCAATCAACCATTGCTAACGTGGTACGTAAACTTGAAGAAGCGGGTGCACTGAGCAATACCATCGTGGTTGCTGCAAGCGCATCTGAATCTGCTGCACTGCAATACTTAGCACCATACGCCGGTTGCACCATGGGTGAATACTTCCGTGACCGTGGTGAAGATGCGTTGATCGTTTACGATGACTTGTCTAAACAAGCTGTTGCTTACCGTCAGATTTCTCTGTTGTTACGTCGTCCACCAGGACGTGAAGCGTACCCAGGTGACGTGTTCTACCTCCACAGTCGTTTGTTGGAGCGTGCATCACGTGTATCTGAAGAGTACGTTGAAGCATTCACCAATGGTGAAGTGAAAGGTAAAACCGGTTCTTTAACCGCGCTGCCAATCATTGAAACCCAGGCGGGTGACGTATCAGCGTTCGTACCAACCAACGTAATTTCTATTACTGATGGTCAGATTTTCCTTGAGTCAGCAATGTTTAACTCAGGTATCCGTCCAGCAGTAAACGCCGGTATCTCGGTATCGCGTGTTGGTGGTGCAGCTCAGACTAAGATTATTAAGAAGCTTTCCGGTGGTATTCGTACCGCACTGGCGCAGTACCGCGAATTGGCGGCCTTTGCTCAGTTTGCTTCTGACTTAGATGAAGCAACGCGTAAGCAGCTTGAGCACGGTCAACGTGTGACTGAGCTGATGAAGCAGAAACAGTACGCACCAATGTCTATCGCTGATATGTCTGTGTCTTTGTATGCTGCTGAACGTGGCTTCTTGACTGACGTAGAAGTTAATAAAGTGGGTGCTTTCGAGGCAGCCTTGTTGGCCTTCTTCAAACGTGACTACGCTGAATTAATGGCGAAGATCAATGAGAAGGGTGACTTTAATAACGATATCGATGCTTCTATTAAAGAAGGTATCGAGAAGTTTAAGGCCACTCAGAGCTGGTAAGCCGCAGTGGGGGTGTTAAAGCCCCTACTTGCTTAACCTGAAGGGTGACAAATGGCAGGCGCAAAAGAGATTCGCAGTAAAATTGCGAGCATCAAAAGTACGCAAAAGATTACAAGTGCCATGGAAAAAGTGGCGGTCAGTAAAATGCGCAGAGCACAACAGCGCATGAATCTTGGTCGTCCCTATGCAGAGCGAATTCGTCAGGTCATTGGCCATTTAGCTGAAGCCAATGCCGAGTACAAGCATGCATTCATGGTCGAACGTCCGGTTAAACGCGTGGGTTATATCCTCGTGTCGACCGACCGTGGTCTGTGCGGCGGTCTGAACTTTAACCTGTTCAAGGCCCTGATTAATAATATGAAGGGCTTACAACAAGATGGCGTTCAAGCAGAGTTCTGCGTGATCGGCAAAAAAGGTGTAAGTTTCTTCCGTAGTTACGGTGGCAATGTCGTTGCAGCAATCACTGATCTCGGTGAGCAGCCAGCAATTACTGACTTAATTGGCAGTATTAAAATAATGCTGGATGGCTTCGCTGAAGGTCGTCTTGATCGCTTATACATAGTGTCTAACAAGTTTGTGAATACTATGACGCAGAAACCAACAGTTGAGCAGTTAGTGCCACTGGCGGTTGATGCCGGGCTTGAAGGCGATCGCCTTGGCTCTTGGGATTACATTTACGAACCAGGCGCCCAGGAATTACTGGATGCTCTGATCGTTCGTTATATCGAATCTCAGGTCTACCAAGCGGTTGTTGAGAACTCAGCATGCGAACAAGCGGCTCGAATGATTGCGATGAAAAATGCAACTGACAATGCTGGCGACCTTATTGATAACCTACAACTGGTTTACAACAAGGCTCGTCAAGCAGCGATCACTCAAGAAATTTCAGAAATCGTCGGCGGCGCTGCCGCGGTTTAAGAACGGTTCAAATATTCAGAGGAACCAGATATGAGTAGCGGACGTATCGTTCAAATTATCGGCGCCGTCATCGACGTGGAATTCCCACGCGAACAGGTCCCGAACATTTATGACGCACTGTTAGTACAGGGCGTTGAAACTACACTAGAAGTTCAGCAGCAGTTGGGCGACGGTGTAGTACGTACTATTGCCATGGGTTCGACCGAAGGTCTAAAACGTGGTCTAGAAGTGGTTAACTCAGGTGGTCCAATTACTGTACCTGTGGGCGTTAAAACCCTCGGTCGTATCATGGACGTTTTGGGTAACCCAATCGACGAAGCTGGCCCAATTGGCGAAGAAGAGCGTTGGGGTATTCACCGCGCGGCACCTTCTTATGCAGAACAAGCGGGCGGCAACGAAGTTCTAGAAACAGGTATTAAGGTTATTGACCTTATTTGCCCGTTCTCTAAAGGTGGTAAAGTTGGTCTGTTCGGTGGTGCGGGTGTTGGTAAAACCGTAAACATGATGGAACTGATCCGTAACATTGCTATCGAGCACAGTGGTTACTCAGTATTCGCTGGTGTTGGTGAGCGTACTCGTGAAGGTAACGACTTCTATCACGAGATGAAAGACTCCAACGTTCTCGATAAAGTAGCGCTGGTTTACGGTCAAATGAACGAGCCACCAGGTAACCGTTTACGCGTTGCTTTGACTGGTTTGACCATGGCTGAAAAATTCCGTGACGAAGGCCGTGACGTACTGTTGTTTATTGACAACATTTACCGTTACACCTTGGCCGGTACTGAAGTATCTGCACTGTTAGGTCGTATGCCTTCAGCGGTAGGTTACCAGCCAACATTGGCTGAAGAAATGGGTGTTCTGCAAGAGCGTATTACCTCTACTAAGTCAGGCTCTATTACTTCAATTCAAGCCGTTTACGTACCTGCGGATGACTTAACTGACCCATCTCCAGCCACTACGTTTGCGCACTTGGATGCCACCGTTGTTCTGTCACGTGACATTGCATCTTTGGGTATCTATCCTGCAATTGACCCACTGGACTCAACCTCACGTCAGCTTGATGCCGCGATTATCGGTCAAGAGCATTACGACTGTGCACGTGGTGTTCAGTATGTATTGCAACGTTACACCGAGCTGAAAGATATCATTGCGATTCTAGGTATGGACGAGCTGTCTGAAGAAGATAAGCAGTTAGTATCTCGTGCACGTAAAATCCAGCGCTTCCTGTCTCAGCCATTCTTCGTGGCCGAGGTTTTCACCGGTGCGCCAGGTAAATACGTATCGCTGAAAGAAACCATCCGTGGTTTCCAAGGTATCTTGAACGGCGACTACGATGACATGCCAGAACAAGCGTTCTACATGGTTGGTACCATCGACGAAGCCGTTGAAAAAGCGAACAAAATGTAATTTGCGAACCTTAATGGTGAGCAATATGGCAGCGGATGCATCGGTATCCGCTCCGCCTAAAAACTGAGGCGATTTATATGGCCAGCAGAACAGTCCAGTGTGACATTGTTAGTGCAGAAGAAGAGTTGTTCTCGGGTCGGGTCGAAATGGTCGTCGCTCATGGTCACATGGGTGATTTGGGTATTTTGCCTGGTCACACACCACTCATCTCTACAATCAAACCGGGCCCTGTCCGGGTGATTAAGCAGGGTGGCACAGAAGAGGTGTATTACATCTCTGGTGGTTTTATCGAGGTACAGCCATACATGGTTAAGGTTTTAGCAGATACGGCAATCCGTGCTGCTGACCTTGATGAAGCTGCAGCCCTTGAAGCGAAAAAAGCTGCTGAGCAAGAACTTCAGAATCAATCAGCTGATTTTGAATATGCAGCAGCAGCTATACGTTTAGCAGAAGCGGCAGCGCAACTGCGCACTATTAGCGAACTGCGTAAAAATGTTCGCCGATAAGCAAATCTAGCTTCATCGTAACACTGAAAAAGGGTAGCCTAAGGCTGCCCTTTTTTATTGCTTATTTTTGAGATTTTAAGCGCCATTCAATTTTTTATTTAGGATGTATAGCATGTCGCTGGATATTGTTATTCTCGCCGCTGGCCAAGGTACGCGTATGCGTTCGGCCTTACCCAAAGTGCTGCACCCGATAGCGGGTCAATCCATGTTGGCGCATGTGCTGCAAACTGCGCGCAGTTTAAAGCCTGCCAGTATTCAAGTGGTAATTGGCCATGGTGCCGAATTGGTGCGTGAACAATTGGCTGCGGCTGATGTGAGTTTTGTTGTGCAGAGCGAGCAATTGGGTACAGGTCATGCAGTTGCCCAAGCCATTCCTCACTTAAAAGCTGAGAACACCTTGGTGTTGTACGGTGACGTGCCTTTGATTGAAGGCGCAACGCTAGAAAGTTTGCTGACCCACTTAAGTGCGGACAGCATGGCGCTCCTGACTGTTAATCTGACTAATCCAGCGGGTTACGGTCGTATTGTCCGCAATCAAGCAAACGCCGTTCAGGCCATTGTTGAGCATAAAGATGCCAGTCCAGAGCAGCTGAAAATCTGTGAAGGCAATACCGGTATCCTTGCTGTGCCTCGCCAGCGTTTAATTGATTGGCTCGGTCGACTCTCCAACAGCAATGCGCAGGGTGAGTATTACCTCACCGATATTATCGCGATGGCGGTAGCCGATGATTTGCGCGTCGCTACTGAAACTGCTAGTGATGCCATGGAAGTGCAGGGTGCCAATGACCGCTTACAGCTCTCGGAGTTGGAGCGCCATTATCAACAACGCGCAGCGCGGCGTTTAATGGCACAAGGCGTGACTCTGCTTGATCCTGTGCGCTTTGATCTGCGCGGTGAGGTCAGTGTCGGTCGTGATGTATTGATTGATATTAATGTGATCTTAGAAGGCAAGGTTGAGATCGCTGATAATGTCTCAATTGGTCCGAACTGCGTGATTAAAGATTCTATTTTGCGCGCTGGTGCGGTGATTAAAGCCAACAGTCACTTAGAAGGTGCTGATGTCGGTGAAGGTGCCGATTGCGGTCCATTTGCGCGTTTGCGCCCAGGTACAGTATTGGCTGCACGCGCCCATGTGGGCAACTTTGTTGAGCTTAAAAATACGCGCTTAGGTGAAGGCGCTAAAGCTGGGCATTTAACCTATTTAGGTGACAGCGATATTGGTGCGCGCAGCAATATCGGCGCAGGCACTATTACCTGTAATTACGATGGTGCTAATAAGTTTAAAACGGTGATGGGCGAAGATGTCTTTATCGGTTCCAACAGTTCATTGGTTGCGCCGTTGAACTTAGGTGATGGCTCGACCACGGGTGCTGGTTCGACTATTACTGCGGATGTGCCAGCGCATGCTTTGGCGGTAGGGCGTGGACGTCAGCGAAATTTAGAAAACTGGCCGCGTCCAAAAAAACGCTAAACCAATTGCTCGATAGTTAAAGCTGCTTGTCGCTCTGTGCGTTAAGCAGCTTTTTTATTAGCGCAGTCGATTATTACAAAGATGAGTTAAAGATTTGATTCTTAATCGAGATTTGCTGGTTCATGGTCCAGAAATCATAGAGCACACCAATTAAGAAGAAGCCGCCTGTGCACAGGTACAAAATCCCAGTGATCCATTTACCTTGATACATGCGGTGCACACCGAATACACCTAAAAAAGTTAGAAGTATCCATGCCACGTTGTAATCTATGCGCCCGGTGTGAAAACGCATGCTGGCTTGTCGGTCCATAGCGGGGATTAAAAATAAATCAATGATCCAGCCAATACCCAATAAGCCCAAAGTAAAAAACCAGAGGGTGCCAGTTACAGGTTTACCATAATAGAAACGATGCGAACCTAAAAAACCAAAGATCCACAGTAAGTACCCCATAACGGGAGTGTGACTGTCAGTGTCGTAACGCATAATAAGATCCTTAATCTATTTTGTAGCCGTAAGACTCACGCTTATTTAAATAGTTGCCCACTTATTTCCTGCTCTGTGTGCTTAAACGTTTTTCAATTTCTTCTTGCAGAGGTTTGCGCAGTCCGCACAGAAAAGCTAATTCTGCTACGACAAACAGAGGACCAATGGCTAAGCCCATAATATCATCGACAAAAGCGGGCTTACGGCCTTCATAGTAGTGGCCGATAAATTGAATAATCCAACCGACAATAAAACTACCAATACCCCAACCAAGCCAAGCACCTGTGGACAATTGCGCGCAATACATTCCCAGCCACACACACAGAGCAAGTAATAGAGCCATACATGCGCCCAAAGCGCGGTCGAGCTTTAGATAAAACAAAGCAGCAACAATGGCGACAGCCATGGCAGGGGAAACCCATAGTCCGTTTATCATCAAGTTTGGGCGTGAGAGTAAAATAGCGACGGCCACGACGATTAAAGGAATACCAATAAAGTGAGTGATGATATTGCGTTGGTCACGGTGATAGGCCGCATACTGTGTCAAATGATCGGTTAGAGTTTTCATTATTATTGTCCTTGTAGGCTCTATTGGAGGTTGTTGAGTCGTGATCATAGCTAAAATAAGCGATACGAACAGTGTTGAGTTACCAGTGATAATAGAGCAACTACTGAAAGGCTGCTGTCAACAAGGTATCGTGTGCATGGTCAGTGAGAATGCCGCCTTTAAGTTTTAGCAAGTATCAGGCTTTAGGGTTTCTTTTAGGTATAAAAATAGGTTGAAGATGAAATATTCCATGGTGTTGTTTGCGACCCTATTGTTGTCAGGCTGTAGTGGGCTTAAATTTGATGACAGTTATCAAGCCGTAGGGCAAGACAGCCGTGTGCAGTTTATTGTGCTGCATTACACCTCCAGTGACCTACCACGCTCTTTGTATTTGTTAAGTGAAAAAGACGTCAGCAGCCACTATCTAATTGCTGAACAGCCGGCGACGATTTACCGCTTAGTCGATGAGAACCGGCGGGCTTGGCATGCCGGTAACAGCCAGTGGAAGGGACGTACTTGGCTAAACTCCAGTTCCATCGGTATTGAAATGGTTAATCAGGGTTATCGCGACACAGCGGCAGGGCGAGTGTGGCAACCTTGGAGTAGCGAGCAAATTGACGCCTTGGTGTTGCTACTGAAAGACATTATGCAAAGACATGGTTTAACGGCTGATAGTGTGATCGGCCACAGTGATATTGCACCACAGCGTAAAGTTGATCCAGGTCCTGCTTTTCCATGGCAGCGCTTAGCACAAGAGGGTTTAATTCATTGGCCAGACCCAGACGCGGTAGCGATGCATTTAGCTGTATTTACTCAGCAGTTGCCTTCAATCGCTTGGTATCAAGAGCATTTGGCTAAAGTGGGTTACGCCGTACCTGAGCACGGTGAGTTGGATGAAGCAACGCGCAATGTCCTCGCTGCTTTTCAAATGAAGTACCGACCAGATGTTTATGACGGTGAGCCAGATGCGCAAACAGCAGCAATGCTGTTAACTCTGACCACACAAATGAGCCGTTAACCCTAGGAGCACCTTGTATGTTAAATGGCTTATGGCTGAGTTTCTTTATCGTTGCCAGTATTGCTGGGCTGGTGCGTTGGTTCGGTGGTGATCCGGGTGTGTGGGCGGCGATGGTAGAAAGCCTGTTTAATATGGCTAAGCTGTCGGTCGATGTCATGCTGCTGCTGTTTGGAACCCTGACCTTGTGGTTGGGCTTTCTGAAGATTGCTGAAAAAGCGGGTTTAGTCGATCTCTTGGCCAGATTGCTCGGGCCGTTGTTTGCCAAACTGATGCCAGAGGTACCACGCGGACATCCGGCACTGGGTTTAATTACCTTAAACTTTGCCGCCAATGGTTTGGGCTTAGATAATGCCGCCACTCCCATTGGCCTTAAAGCCATGCGCGCCTTGCAAGAGATCAATCCTTCTGCGACCACTGCCAGTAATGCGCAGATACTATTCTTGGTTTTGAATGCTTCATCGTTAACCTTGCTGCCGGTCACCATCTTTATGTATCGAGCCCAGCAAGGAGCAGCTGATCCCACCTTAGTATTTTTGCCGATATTATTAGCCACCAGCGCATCGAGTTTAGTTGGACTGTTATCCGTAGCCTTTATGCAGCGCTTACGGATTTGGCACCCAGTGGTTTTAGCCTACCTCATCCCTTGTGCGTTGCTACTCGGTTTGTTTATGGCGCTATTAGGCAGCTTAAGTGCAACCGCATTAGCAAGTTTATCGTCTTTGCTGGGCAATCTAACTCTGTTTGGCATCATCATGAGTTTCTTGGTGTTGGGCATGATACGTAAAGTGCCGGTCTATGAAACCTTTGTTGAAGGCGCTAAAGAAGGTTTTCAGGTCGCTAAAGAGTTACTGCCGTACTTAATCGCTATGCTATGTGCTGTCGGAGTATTGCGCGCTTCCGGAGCGCTCGAGTTTGGTTTAGATGGCATTCGTTGGTTAGTCGATTGGCTGCAGTGGGATTCACGTTTTGTTGATGCGCTGCCCACCGCCATGGTTAAACCATTCTCTGGTAGTGCCGCGCGGGCGATGTTAATTGAAACCATGCAAAGCCAGGGTGTAGATAGCTTCCCTGCATTGGTTGCCGCAACCATTCAAGGCAGTACTGAAACCACTTTCTATGTCTTAGCTGTGTATTTCGGCGCTGTGGGTATCCAGCGCGCGCGCCATGCTGTGGGTTGTGCGTTGCTGGCTGAGTTGGCCGGCGTGATTGCGGCAATCAGTGTTTGTTATTGGTTCTTTGGCTAAAAGCTATATAGAGGAGACTGAAGATGTGGTTGAAATCTATATCTAGTGCAGCATTATTAGTTACCTGTAATGCTTGTGCAGCGCCGCTTCCTGAGCATGATCCAAGTATGGCGTGGATTGATGTGCTGTCACAGGCAGGGCAAAGGCTTTCAGCGCAACGTATGGATGGCAATAAGGTTATCGATGCGCGTTACTTTCAAGTCAGTGCCGGTGAGCATCAACTGCAAGTGCGTTTAACCTATGAGCGCAGCGGCAGTAATGCTGCTGATAGTCAGCGTCGTTGCCTGGTTGATATTGCTTATCCTGAGTTTGCAGCTGGCCAGCGCTATAGTATTCGCGCGTTGGCAAAGGGCTGGACGGTTAGAGCATGGCTTTATAATGCAGAGGGCCAGCGTGTTATCGAAAGCAAACCTATACGTTGCGGTTCCCAGTACTGACAATTCAGCTTAAATTAGACGATCTGCAAAATAGCCCTTTACAGCTTTTTTAAAGTGTGTAGAATGCGCACCTCGTTAGGCAAACAAGGTTACACAGTTTAACGTAACATGTTGATTCTTAAGGAAATAACTTAAAAATTAACTTGACAGGTTCGCAGTCTGCTGTAGAATGCGCGGCCTACCAACGAGGAACGTAAGAACCTCAGCGGTAACAAGGAGTTAGACGGAAGGATCTGAAATCTTCCAGAAAATAAACCTTGACAGTTACTTTGGAGAGTGTAGAATACGCCTCCTCGCTGAAGCCGAAAGACTTCATTGAAACGTTCTTTAACAATTTGAATCAAGCAATTCGTGTGGGTGCTTGTGTTAGATGATTGATAGTCAGCAAGATTATCAGCAAACACAAGTTATTCAACGAATGTAAATTTGTAGAATTATTTTTGTCTTTTTTAGTTTACTAATAAAAGATATTTGCGATTGCTGAGCCAAGTTTAGGATTTTCTCAAAATCCGATCAGTATATAACTGAAGAGTTTGATCATGGCTCAGATTGAACGCTGGCGGCAGGCTTAACACATGCAAGTCGAGCGGTAACAGAGAGTAGTTTACTATTCTGCTGACGAGCGGCGGACGGGTGAG